>JANODW010000348.1:0-2690 GCA_031412875.1 Pirellula sp.
AAGGCATCAAATGCACGGACTGGTTCGAGATGTTGAGCAGTTCTAATCCATTGGAGTTGATCAGACGCGTATCCTGCGCGGTCGGCAAAATCAGCGACGTGCCTCCTGTGATGGCCCAGCTCTCAGTACCGATCAAAACTCCTTTGAGTGATAGGAATATGTTACCGAATTGCAGTTTGCCTGTCCCTGTCGAACCGTCCGTCAGAATGCTGTTGTCCAACGTCGTCGAAAACGGCGTTCTCACTTCCAACGATGCTTGTTTGTCCAAAAAGGTCTTTTCAAATCCTGGACTGAAGCGACTGACATCGATCCCTTCGGCGGTCAAAGGGACGCGATTGAACAAACTGTAGTTCATGAAAATGCGGTCGCGTGGAATTGGACTCACATTTTCTGCGAGCTTCAATTGTCCATTGTTGTTGCTGGGAATGAGAGTGCCGTTGAGGCTATATACTTGACCACCAAAATAATCGCCTTGAAACTCAATTGCATTGTTTAGATAGCTGCTGCTTCCAAAGGAGCTTTGTTGTCCTGCCGACGATCTCGTGTTGCTAGCGATTTGATTGAAATCGATTCCAGAGGTGGCGGACGATTGGCCGCTGGCGTTAGAGGGACTGTTTGATTCAGAAGGTTCGATCGCACCTGGAATGGACTCGCTGGACGTGGGCGGAATACTCGGGACGGGGCTGCTTCGGTCCGATGGAGAGGGGATGGCTCCTTCCTGGCTGGAATTGGGGCTGTTTACTCCGCTGTTTGCTCCACCGAAGGGTAATGGTGTGCAGTCGCTATTCTGCTGGCAGGCGGGGCATGTCCATTGGCCACATCCGCAGCTTGGTGTCGCCACTTGCCGTTTGAGGATACGAGGATGTTGAGCGCAAGCCTCTCCGATCCCAAAAAATCCAGCTACAGAAAAAACAGAGAATCCGACCGACGCAGTGAATTTGAGAGTGCGTTTCATATTCTGCCTCTTGCCGCGACCATTCAAGTCGCAACTTTCAATCCTTTGAAATAGCAGTTTGCCATCCTTGGCGGATCCGCGTTTGCGGCAACGAGTCTGCCATACTCGCTGTATTCTTTTATTCGACCAAAAGAACTTTTGCTGAGCAGTCGAAAGCAATTGCTTAATAAATTTTTCTACGGTCGGCACATTCAGCGAAGGATTGAACGAATAGGGTAGGAAATAACGGCAGATCGCAATAATGCAAGCAATCGCGATCCCTTGGTTCCGCCTCGTTAAAATCGGGTACGATAACGGAATCCAGAAATGGAACTTGGTGCTTTTTCTGTATCTCCCGAGGCGCTCCACGCACCGATGGGATTTTTGTTCCGACCTTTTGCCCATTGAATTCCATCGACATGCTGAAAGAAGGCTTCGAACCGATTCCCGGCTATCGACTCCTGAATTTTCTGGGGAGGGGCCAATTTGGCGAAGTATGGCGGGCGACATCCCCTGGCGGAACGTATATCGCATTGAAGTTCTTGAATGTTCGGGAGCGTCAAGGTCGCAAGGAATTTCGTGCCATCCAAAAGGTGAAGGGGATTCGCTACCCCCACTTGGTCCAAACCTACGCTCTTTGGCTGCTCGACGAAAATTTGCAGGTTATCGACGATGCGGCTTTTGATTCGAGCCATCCGATCATGATCGACTCGGTGCGGGCGACCATGATTCGGCAGCCCGTCCTCGAAGGCAAGTCGCACAAGCCATCGATGCTCGTCATTGCAACCGTTTTGTGCGAACAGAATTTGATGGAGCGATTGTCGGAGTGCAAAAAGAAAGGCGAACAGGGAATCCCGCCGGATGAGTTGCTCGGGTATATCGAAGATGCCGCCAAAGCAATCGATTTTTTAAATGCGCCTCGCCATGAACTCGGCGAGGGGTTGGTAGCGATCCATCATTGCGACATCAAGCCCGAGAACATCATGATCTTGGGAGATTTGGCCGTAGTCGGCGATTTTGGAGTGGCTCGTATTCTCGGTTCGGGAGCGGACACCAGAGCCACTACAACCATGGGTGGGTCGGTTGCCTATGCTGCGCCAGAGACGTTCGATAACCGGACTGCGGCTACCTCCGACCAATACTCGCTCGCCATCACCTATTTCGAGTTGCGAACTGGGAAGCTCCCTTTTGCCGAAGAGTCTCAATCCCAAGTGATGAAGGACAAGCTATCCGGCAATCTCGATTTGAGCGAAATTCCTCCCAGCGAAGCCAAAGTGCTTCGTCGCGCATTATCTGTCGATCCGCTCAAGCGATTCCAATCGGCTAGATCCTTTGTCGAAGCGTTGCAGGGAGCCGTTTCGGGAAACAAGAGCGAGAAACGATCGATGGGTTGGAGCACCCTCGCTGCCAGCATCACGGCCATCTCCGTTGTGGCAATCCTGGCCCTGATTGCGTTCCGACCCGATTTGGTGAGCGGGGAAAAGCCGCTGAAATCGGATCTTGCAAAAGAAGAAACTGCAAAAGAAGAAGTGCCCAAAGTAGACGGAGCCAGTCTATTCGCGGCCGCCTTGCAAGAGCTTCGTCGATCCGATATCAGCGCTATGCCGATCGCTGCCGCACTGGAAAAGTCCGTTCGGGCAATCAAACAAGGCGGCTACTTACCAACGGTATGCAAAGCCACAGGGATGGAGCTTACCCCTATCTTTCAAACCAATTCAGACTCGTTGGATGAGAACCATTGCCTCAAACTTGTTGC
>JANODW010000349.1:0-5478 GCA_031412875.1 Pirellula sp.
CATATCCATTGTTTCCCCCTTTCTCAACAATATCTGCTTGCCCTGTGGCGTTCAGGCGAATCCAAGCGGAAACGGTGGCGTTGTTCGTGACATTGAGCGACGATTCGTTAGCCACTCCAATGTACTGCGAAGTACCATTAAACGCTTGCGCATTGCCGATCGCTCCGGAAGTAGGTGTGGGATTCGACCCCGTCGTGCTGTTATTGGGCGTGCTGGTTGAATCGTAGTAGGGATTGGTCGATTCCCCTAAATGGTAGACGGCCACGGTACCGGAGTCATACACTCCGGTTGCATTCTGCTGATTCGTTGCAGCCGCATTTCCATAATAGAGATAAAGGACCGTGTCCGCAGTCGATGAGAGCGTAGGTACGCGAACCCATGCCACCAATTGCCCGTTGACTGATGAGTACTTCTCGATTTCATAATCCAG
This sequence comes from Pirellula sp., assembly GCA_031412875.1. Classification (GTDB taxonomy): domain Bacteria; phylum Planctomycetota; class Planctomycetia; order Pirellulales; family Pirellulaceae; genus JBKCUI01. Next base: position 431 of record JANODW010000349.1, read on the forward strand.
TTTCGTGGTACCATCGGCGGCCGTGAATACGAGGTCGTTGCCGTTGGCCAAAGCGCGTGCTTGCAAACTAGCATCCGACGCTAAATTGACGAGGATCGAGAAATTGCTTTCAGTGGCCCCCACTTTTGTACGATCGATGACGATTTGTTTTCGGTAGGTCCAATTCGAGTCATACCACGCGAGGGTTGCATCGGTGTCTTCGAGCAGTTCAATATCGAATGGCAAAACCAATCCTGCCGCGATAGTAGAACTTTCGCCGAGCGATGAGGATTCCAAGACCCAGTCCCCACCTTGGCCGGTGATGTCGGAGGATGCAAAGATTTCGGAACTGGTTAGAAGCGCAAGGTCACGCAGGAGAGACTGCGCTGCCCCATCGGCATCTACGTTGCACCCAAAAATGGCAATGTGACCATCAGCAGTCATGTATTGACTGAGATTTTGCCAATCGCTCGCCGTGTTTGCTAACGAGGAATTGGTAATCCACTCATTGCCTAGCTCAAACCCTCCCGCTGCACCATGGGATAAAATCGACAACGACCTGATCTGATGCTCGCTCAATTGAGCCCAAGTGGTAATCCGAAACAGCACATCATGTGCACTTTCCAGCGAGCTGTCGTAGAGAAAAATCTGCGATCCAGCATGGGCAGCTTTCACCAATAGATCGCTATCGGTCAGACCGGAATCGATCAAAATTACATCTGAGGCGTATACGTCTAGGGATGTCTCGGAGCCCAACAAGGAGGCATCGACACTAGGGACCATGAGAGACACTGCTTCGAGTGTTGCCTCTTCGATGAACCGTTCGACCGACTCTTCGAATGGTCTTTGCAAATCGATGCCACTCAGCAAGGATTTGTCTTGGATTGCTTCGATCGATCCACTGTCGACGCTCCACGCGTGCGCTTCGATTTTGAAATACTGGCCAGTCCGTGGATTGAACTTGAGCTCAGGATCAGCAGCCAGTTGTTTTGCAATTTCCAACGGCAGTTCGATCATGTGCACATCGCCCAGGAGTGCTGTCGGCAATAGTCTATCGGCGAGCGCACCGAAGCGTAGTTCGGTTTGACGATCTACTGCTCGAAAGGTGAAGGTGCGAGTTTCCCAACACTCCTCAAGAGCGATTTGGTTTTCGGATCGGTAGATGGCTATGTCCTGCGACTGATCGCCAGCGCTCACGTGGAGTGCGTTGATCTTTCCTGGTTGCAACCAATTGCCGGTCATAGAAAAAGTGACTTGGTAGGTCTCGCCGGGCTCTGTCAAAATCGTTTGAACGATCCTGCCCGGAATCTGTCCCCCATCGAGCTCGATGGAGCGTCCACCCGAGGGAGAAGGAATAAAATGGTCACCAATCAAGTCGACGATCCCCGCTTCCACTCGCCAGGAACCAACGCTGCTTCCGTACTTGTACGCATCATATCCCGGCAGCATCGGCGGAGCTTCGGAGTCCATGAATTGACCGTCCGCCACCAAATTTTCGAAATGCAGTGAAGGAGTCGTTGGGAATGGCAAGTCGGTCAATAAGGACACCTCGTTTGGCAGCAGTTGGCCATCCGACGCTTGGTTTACAAAATCCTCATAATGCGAACCATCGCGAGTCAACTCATACGGATCTTCCCCACTTGAGTAGGATGAAGCAGTGTAGTTATAAAGGAGAAGAATCGTTTTCTCCTCATCAAAGGGCACGGAATCGCTGAAATCGATTGGCTGTGCAGGCAATGGATTGTCAAAGCGTACGGAATTTCCATCGCTATCGAGCTGCGTGCCCGAGGTGGCCAAGTCCAACTGCGTTTCCTCAACGTCCCCATAGACGATCAAGGATTGGCTCAATGGAACTGCACCGTCGATACTGTTGTCGACGATTTGCTGAGAGTGGAGTTGATCCCAAAGAGTGAGCAACTGCGTCAACTGATCTAGCTCAATCTCCAGAGCGTCGACTGGGTCTAGAGGAGGCGTAGTAAACTCCAGCGATTGGTCCGGTCCGTCGCCGCCTAGGCCAAGGTCTGGTTCGCGTTCGGCGTTGGCTGCGAGGTTGGAGGATTCCAGCGCTGCGATGTCGCTTAAGGTGTCGCGATCGATTTTGATTTCATCCACGATCTTGTTCAATGCACCATCTTCCATGCTGGGTGCGATTTCTAGCAAGAAGGAATCCCAATCGGTTGGGTCCATGTGGGATGGGCACTCGAATTGGCTTAGGTTCCCCTCAGCACTGCCTGCGTCGAGCGTCGGCATCGGACTGGCGCTATAAAGAATGCGCCTTTCCAGCTCAACGATTTGGGGCTTGTTCGCGTCTCTAGGCAATTCTAGAGAAGTCAAAGCGGGAATCATCCGATCGATCCGCGCAGAGGCTCTCTTCAGCCAATCTGAATCAGCAACCGATTGGTAGAACTGTGAGACTCGCGTTATAAGTTTCCAATCCATTTCATTTCGCTTTGTTTAGCTTGTTCTGCAGTCCATGCAATTTTCTGTAGAGGGGGGTGGTCAACCCCACCAAACTTACCCCACTCTTATGGCTATGCGAAAAATACCAACAGGAGCGGGTATCACAAAGAAGTAAAATCCTGTGAAGACAATGGATTTAGCGATTGGTAGAGATATGACGGATAGCCGGTTTGCTTATCAGCCAGACAACGCTTCCATTTCGGCCATCTCCCTCGAACAAAAATTCGGGAAGACTTCGTCATGCGTTAAAAAACCAAGCTACTGTTGAAACACGTCGTCGCTTTTTTGCCGGGAGCAACTCGGCATCCAACACGGCCAAACTATTGCAACTTGAAAACGCTTCGGGAGTACATGAAATGCGAATGACCTGGATGAAAACATTGCCGCTCGGAATTGCAATACTGGGAATGGGAGTCAGTTTTGCCGGTACGCCTGCGACGCCTCAAGCGACTCCCGTTCCGTTGAATTTGCCGGTGGTTGGCAATGTCCAAGTGAGCGGCTCGGATTCGCGAGCTGCTACGTTCAATAGTGAATGGCTTCCAAAATTCCGAACGATCATCAACGACAATTTATCCGAGAGTGTCGTTTTCACCAACGCCACGGGCTTTCGGTTGGATTCGTCGAAGCTGTTCCTGCGGCAGGAATGTGACGAAACCATTCGCGTATACTTTTTGGCAGAGGGGGCGGGTTATTGCAACACGCTTGGCTTTGCGTTTACACCTGCAGGGAGTCCGACTCCAGGATCGCCTAAGGTGATTTTTCCGAACGCCTCCATTGGGACTGCAAAAACACGGTCGCTTAGCGAACCCCTTCGGGCCGGCGATTTTGTTGAAATTGGAAAGGGTGGAAACGGTTGGCAGTTGGATTTCTTCTTGATCTCCAATGCATTTACACTGTGGAAGAATTCGAACGGAACCAATACCAATCTTGCTTGGCTGTGGAACGATGTGACTAAGAACAGCGATCGTTTGCAACACGTTGTTGCGTTTGCGATGCCCAATTCGCCGTACATCTTGGTCGGCTTCGAAGATATCGTTGGCGGTGGCGACTTAGATTACAACGATGCTTTATTCGTTGTCGATATTGGGATGGTGAATGCAACGTCGCTATCCGACGACCCTTCCAGCTTGCCCCAATAAAGTTCACGAAATCCGTCTATCATGTCCGCTGCAATGAAACCCAAACAGGCGAATGGAGCCGCAACGTACCGAGAGGGAGTAGCCTCAGTCGAGCTTGCGATCGTTTTGCCGGTGATGCTCATCCTCGTTTTGGGGACGATTGAAGTTTGTCAAAGGATATTCCTTCGGCAGTCCGCAGTCATCGTGGCCTACGAGGGCGCACGGGTAGCGGTTCGAGGAACCAGTAGCAACGCCGATGTGACGGCGCAATGCCAAAAAATGCTATTACAGAGAAACGTAAAAGGGGCACAGGTAACGGTGACCCCAAGCGATTTGCTTTCGCAGCTCGCTGGAACACGGATTCAAGTTCGAGTGACGGTCCCTTGGGCTTCGAACTCGCCAACGCGATTTGTACTCCAAGACCAAGGGACCATATCCGTCGATGCGTATATGCTCCGCGAATAACGTTTTACCATGAGGACCCAGCCTATGTACTTCAAGAACGCCGTGCTATTTGCAGCACCGAGGTCGCATCGTTCCGTCAGTGCGACCGCGCGCTGCACGGCAATGGCTAGGCAGAGCATTGCGAAGCGACGTGGAAAATCCGGATGGCGAGCGATGCCGCGCCGCGGTTCCATCCTGATTCTTGCGGGCGCCGCATTTTTTGCTTTGGTCGCCTTGGCTGGCCTTAGTATAAACATTGCGTACATGGAACTGGTTCGATCCGAGCAACGGCTGGCTACCGATGCATCTGCCAAAGGGGCTTTGGTGGTTTTGGGGCAAACACAATCGTCAGCCCAAGCGAAAAGCGCGGCCAAAACGTTGGCTTCATTGCACCGTGTCGCGGGTCGGCCGGTAGTGTTAGACGATAGCGATATCGAAATTGGAACATCGAGCGGAAACTCCAACGGCACCTATTCCTTCAATCAGTCCACGTCTCCCTCCAGCATCGTCACCAACTCGGTACGCGTTCGGTCCAATTTGAGCAAAATGGCCGGTGGTGGAGTTCCCACCATCCTACTGCCTCAATTGATGGGTGTGTCTACGTTCACGTCGGATCAATCCGCGGTTTCGACACGGATTGATATGGACGTTTGCTTGGTGGTCGATCGATCCGGATCGATGGCATGGACCCTCGGTTCTACCGCATTTGCTTATCCTGGTACTCTGGCAGGCAAGTCCCCGATTCAGAATTACTTTCAATTGCCTCATCCAACTTTGAGCCGTTGGGCCTCGTTAAAGTCCTCCATCGACATCTTTAATCGCGTGTTGAATGAAGCGCCTATCAAAACACGTGTGGCGCTTGCATCGTATTCAAGCAATTTCACGTTTGGCATTTGGACCTCGTTGGTAGCTTCGATCGACCAACCTTTGACAACCAACTACTCGCTTATTTCCGATCGCATGACGACGATCGCGTCGCAACCGCTGATTGGAAACACCAATATCTCCGCCGGCCTGCGTGAAGGGGTCAACGCGCTCACGGATCCG
>JANODW010000350.1:0-2105 GCA_031412875.1 Pirellula sp.
CGACAATGCGCAGCCCAACATTGCGAAAAGCGCCAGAGAACGCCAGGCCGCTCCCAACCACTGGTTCAATAAGGGCGACTTTGGATGGGACAGGTTGCGTTGAGACAAGGTTGATTCTCATTGGTCGAGGGTTGAAGCCGGTTGGGTTCGCATCGGGACAGCGAGCGTCGGAGATATCCGAGAACAAACCGTCCGCGCATTCCGCAGGCGTCCAAACCCTTGTATGATAAGGGAAGGTTCAAAACATGCATTGCCTTGATGTGCAATCGTATACGACCTTTTAACTCGCTGGCATCCATGAACATTCCGCATCCATGAATTTTCTGCATCTATGGGCACTTGGGTTGGGTGCGGGCGCCCTGGCAATTCCTGTCGCCGTGCATTTCTTGACCAAGCCAAAGCCAGTCAGCTTTCCGCTTTCCACCATTCGCTTCTTGCGGGAGGTAATCGAGGAGAAGCGTGCCAGGAGTCGACTCCGAGATCTGATCGTGTTGCTGCTGCGGATGCTGGCGGTAGGGCTTTTGGCCATGGCTTTGGCCCGGCCGTGGCTGAGCAACTCGCAGACCATCGAAGCGATTCCCCAGGATGCGACGGCTCGTGTGCTGGTGATCGATGTCAGCCAAAGTATGTCGGCAAAATTGGCCGGCACCACCGCCCTGGCGCAAGCCCAAGCGCTGGCCTTGAAATACCTCGAATACTCCCCAAATTTACAAGCCAATGTCGTTCTCGTAGGGGCCAAAGCCAGACCGGTCTTCAAGACGGTGTCTCCTAATTTGGCGACCCTCCGCGATGCCGTTCGGGCCGCTTCACCTCTTTGCGAAAAGGCGGATGTCAAATCGGCCATGAACGTCATCGGGACGATCCTCGCCGAATCCCCGGCCGCGAAAACAGAACTGATTGTGATCAGTGACTTTCAACGTTCGAATTGGAGCAATCTCTTCCTCGATGCCATCCCGGCCACCACCAAGATCCAACTCGAGTCGGTGGCATCGGACATCGGTGCGAACTTGGCCGTGACAGGCTTTCGATTGTCGGGACGCGCGATCGTGGATTCGGACGTGATCCTCGAATTCGACGTTGCAAACTTTTCCGATGAAGATGCAGAGGTGCAAGCCAACCTCGATTTGGGAGAAAGCCAGACCGAAGTGCGAGGCAGAATCAGCCCGCAAAGCGTTGGAGTCTTGACCGCGCCAATGAAATTCTCTCGGCCTCAATGGGTCGCAGGATGGATCGCGTTGCAGGGCAACAATGATTCGATTCCAGCCGACGATGCCCGCCCAATTGCCTTTCGCATCGAACAGCCGCCTCGCGTTTTGCTGCTAACAAAGCCCTCATCCAAAAAGGAGGTGAATAGCGTTTTTTTTATTCGCCAAGCGTTGGAGGTGATCGCAAGTCCCTCCCGATCAGCCGAGAAACCGACCTCCGCATCGCGGTATGTGCAAACGCTCGATCCAGCCTTGTCCCATTCAAACAACTTGAGCGAAGCTGATATTTTCTTGGTAAATCACGCGGGTGCCTTGGAGCGATCGACCATCGACTTCATCGCATCGCGAGTGCGACGCGGCAGCGGGTTGATTTACATCGCATCTGATCTAGTGGATGCGGTGAACCTCGAAAGTTTTGCGATAGCGATGGGGAGCGGATACCAGCCGCCTGTTCAATTGGTTCCCTCCGAAGATGACACCAAGCGGAAGGATCTTTTTGTCCGAGAGGTTCGCTACCGACAACCGCCCTTCGCCATTTTTGGGGAACAAGCGAACGCTGCGATGCAAACGGTGAGGATCGGTGGAGGGCTCGCGTCACGCGCTCTCGAAACAGGCCTGCGCGATCAAGTCCTCGCCGAGTTGAGCGATTCCTCGCCGCTCTTGTTCCTCACCAACTGCGACGCGGGGACGGTGGCTGTAATCAATGCCGACCTCGATCAGAGCAATTGGTGTTCGCAACCTTCCTTCTTCCCAGTCTTCAATGAGCTTATCAACGCTTCGTTCACCAATCGCAATGCGAATCCAGAAGCGTTTGGGGGGGAGCCTCTGGTGCGTCAGCTTCCTAGCGGTATCCATCAGGAGACGAACTTAACATCGGAAACAGCCGACAAAATTTCCGTC
>JANODW010000351.1:0-3023 GCA_031412875.1 Pirellula sp.
GCGAGTACATGACCGGCGGTTGCGTCGTCATTCTTGGTCCAACCGGTCGCAACTTTGCGGCGGGGATGAGCGGTGGGGTCGCCTATGTTTTGGCTGATGTGGATTCGTTCCGCGTACTATGCAATCTCGGGACCGTGGAGCTGGAGCATGTCGAGGAGGAGGAAGATGCGGCGGAGCTGTTCGCGCTGGTCTCCAAACACGCAGAGCTTACCCACTCGTCAGTGGCCGCCAAGCTGCTAGCGGATTGGCCCACTAGCCTCACCAAGTTTGTAAAAGTAATGCCGACGGATTACAAACGTGTCCTGCTCGAAATGAAGCAAGAAAAGAAACTGCAACTGGTGTGAAGTACGACGGCTAACGCTTTTCTTTAGCCACAATCGCCCGCCCCCTTTTCAACATTTAATAACAACTGAAACCCGAAACCTGAGATCATGGGAAAGCCAACTGGATTCAAAGAGTTTGAACGCAAGAAGGTCGAATGGCGTCTGCCCGTAGTGCGTTTAAATGATTATCGCGAAATCTATACCGAGCCTAAAGAAGAGCACTTGCGCACGCAAGGTGCACGGTGTATGGATTGCGGAGTGCCGTTTTGCCAGTCGGCAACAGGATGTCCCATCGACAACCTTATTCCAGAATGGAACGACTTGGTCTACCACGGTCGGTGGCGTGAAGCGGTGGATCGCTTGCACAAAACAAATAACTTCCCCGAGTTTACCGGCCGCGTTTGTCCCGCGCCCTGCGAGGGCGCCTGTGTTTTGGGAATCACCAACCCTCCGGTTACGATCAAGAACATCGAAAATGCGATTATCGATCGAGCGTTTGAAGAGGGTTGGGTAACAGCGACTCCGCCCGAGACGCGCACAGGCAAAAGCATTGCGATCATCGGCAGCGGTCCCGCAGGCTTGGCCGCCGCAGATCAACTCAACAAAGCTGGCCACTCCGTGACCGTCTACGAGCGAGCCGATCGCATCGGTGGACTGCTCACGTATGGCATCCCTAACATGAAATTGGACAAAGGGGTGGTGCAACGTCGACTGGATCTGATGGCCGCGGAGGGTGTCAAGTTTGTAACGGGAGCCAACGTTGGATAAAATGTTGACCCGACGCAGTTGATGGCCGAAAACCATGCGGTTCTGTTGGCAACCGGTGCGACCAAGCCTCGCGATTTGCCCATCCCTGGACGCCAGCTAAAAGGCGTTCATTTCGCGATGGAGTTCTTAACCGCCAATACCGCCAGTTTGCTCGACAGCGCGCATCAAGATGGCAAATTCATCTCGGCCAAGGGCAAGCGGGTCGTCGTGGTCGGCGGCGGCGATACCGGTTGCGACTGCATAGGAACCAGTTTGCGGCATGGTTGCACGCAGTTGGTCAATTTCGAACTGTTGGACAAACCGCCACAAGACCGTGCTCCCGATAACCCTTGGCCGCAGTGGCCTCGAACCTTTCGGGTGGACTATGGTCACGAAGAAGCGGAAGAAAAATTTGGACGCGATCCACGCGAGTACTGTATTTTGAGCAAAGAGTTTATCGACGACGGGCAAGGAAACGTCACAGGAATCAAGACCGTTCGCGTGCAATGGGTCAAAAAAGATGGCCGCTTCACTATGGAGGAGATCGCAGGCAGCGAAGAAATTATCGGTGCCGATCTGGTGCTGCTTGCCATGGGTTTCCTAGGCCCCGAGAGCAGCGTATCGGAATTGCTTGGCATCGAGTTGGATCCACGAAGCAACTACAAAGCCGAACATGGCAAGTTTGATACCAACGTAGCTGGCGTCTTCGCAGCGGGCGATTGCCGTCGCGGCCAGTCGCTGGTCGTATGGGCAATCAATGAGGGACGCGGCGCGGCTCGAGCGATTGACTTGTACCTGCAGGGGAGCAGCACCTTGCCCGCCCCCGGCACCACTATGGGCTCGGCTCTGCTAAGCGCTGGCAGTTAAAAAGTACCGAGCCTGAAAACGGTCAGCGCCCCTAGGGCACATGCGAGGCGGCTGACATGACCAACGTGTTTAGTACTACAGCGCAAAGTTTCGACTTTTGATCCGCGAAAGCTCACTTTCACGGAGGGAAAGGCGACCATCGTACCATGCCGCGGTTTAGGATTCGTTGGCAGACGGTGGGCGAGCGGTTAGCACACGGCTCGGTGGATACGCGTTTAGTAGACTTCGATCGTTTTGATCGCACCTGCGCCCTGGGTGCTGGCTCCTTCGAGGCATCGCCATGCCGCTTGGATGAGCTGTTCAATTTTGAATGATCGGGACGGGGCATTTACCATCGCCACGCCCGCGACGAGCGGTTGCGCCGTGGGTGTTGCAATCGACGAGTCCGTGCTAGGTGTGTGGAATGCGCCGAACGATTCGCGAATCCATTGAGCCAATTCCGCGCGATCCACGTCTTGGAATACAAGAGTCAGTTCTCCCTCGTCGCTTGCAAAGCCACGCACATTGGCGGCTTCGCCGTGGGTATCCATGAACTCGATGAAGGACGATTGCCAATTCTGCATGGCCTGCGAGTTCTCTCCGGATTCTCCACCGAGTTTCTTTACAACCAACATCGACAACGTTCCCTGATCGTTTCGAATTTGCTGCAGCACCTGGTCCAAGCTGGAACTGAGCTGGGGATCGCGTGCCGATCGAATCTCGATAAAACGGTGGTCATCGGCCAGTTTCGGATCTCTATGGTCATGCGTCGTGGTCGAAGATTTCTTCTTGGCGACGGAGTCCTCGCGCGGGAGCAATGCCATTCGCTGGGACCTGTCCTTTGCATCGTCATTGGGTGAGACCACTCGCATGGGCTGCATCCCATTCCCGTTGGCTCGGGGATCTTCGTTCACCAGGAATTGCACCAGACGCTGCCAGTGATCCAGTAGTTTTTCCCAAGCGATCACACCGACAGAGAGTTCCGCGGGGATCGTGATTTGAGCACGTTGGTTGCAAAGCTGGCCGGCAAGCGACCACCAAGCCTTGTGCTTTGCGTCCGAAAGACTCGTTGAATCCACCAGTTTCTTGGGCGGGTTATTTGAACCG
>JANODW010000352.1:0-10699 GCA_031412875.1 Pirellula sp.
GCCATCGCGCGCACCCCGCCGAACTCGGCCTGCTGGCCTTTGTTCTCCGCATAGAGAGGGGTAGCTTCGATCGTTCGGTCTGCTTTGCGATCCGCAACATTCCAAACATGAATTTTTCCAAGCAAATCCCCCGTTGCAAGCTGGGCGCCATTGGGATGAAAAAGCGCGCAATAGATGTGCCGCGCATGCCCCTCAAGCTCGCCGAGCTTTTCACCGGTTGCCATGCTCCACAACCGAACGATTTTGTCGTTGCCGACCGAAGCCAGCGTGCTATTATCCGGAGAAATCGCCACGCCCCGTATCCAACCCTCATGCGCGTCAATGCTGCGAATCAAAGCAGGCGAATCACCCTTGACGCTCCACCAAATGAGTTTGCCATCGCAACCTCCCGACACCAATTGGCTGCTATCGCCACTGTAGCAAAGTGCATGAGCCCAGCTTTCATGCCCCTTGAGCACCTTGGTTTCGCCGCCTGGAATCGTCCAAAGCTGCAGAGTGGAATTTTCTAAACTGCTGACCGCCTGAAGCCCATCGGGCGCGATTCGGCAAGCAATCAACGGACTTTCATGCTTCCACTCGTGGATCAAATGCGTCTTGGTGATATCGATCGGGGAAGTCACGCTAGGTCAACACTTTCCAAATCGGCGCTGCAGCAGGATCCGCAATAGGCAACTCACGGCCATCGACCGCGATCGACTGCGACGAGTCGACGCCGACCGCGCGGAGATACGTATGAAACAAAGCACCGTGATCGACTTGTCCATCCACAACTTCGGTTCCCTCAGCGTTGGTCTTGCCATACACGGCACCGCGAGCCACCTTGCCCCCAGCCATCAAAACAGACCAAGCCTTGGACCAGTGATCGCGTCCATAATACAAGTTGATGTTGGGGGTTCTGCCGAACTCGCTCAACACAACGACCAACGTTTTCTCAAGCAAGCCCCGCTCCGCCAAATCCGATACAAAGGTCGCAAACGCGCGATCGAATTCTCCTAGTTGCTCGACATGAAAAATGAAGTTTTCATTGTGCGTATCGTAATTCGAATGCGTGACTTGAACAAACGAAACACCATTTTCAAGCAACCGCCGCGCCATCAAACACTGCCTTCCCAAGTCGTGCTTGCCATAACGCTCTTGATCGGCAACCGGTTCCTTGGAAATGTCGAAAACGTCTTTCCTCTCCATCAGCCGCAACGCTTGTTCGTAGCTGTAGGTATACGCATCGGTCACTGCGGTCCGACGCTTCAACAAAAACTCTTGATTGATGCGTCGTCGAAACTCATGGCGTCTCAATTCGGCTTCCTCTGTGATCCCAGACGGTTTGCTCGTATTGGGTGGCGGCTTGTCTCCACCCAACGAGATGCTCGCATACTTGGGACCTAAATAAGCGGCTTCGTTTCCTTTCCCTCCGCCCCCGCTCGGGGTCACAATCACGTGCCCTGGCAAACCACGACTCTCGTCGTTCAACATCCTTGCAGCCACCGCTCCAATCTGCGGAAAATCGGCCGCACCCATTTGACGACGACCGGTCAGCATCATATACGCCCCTTTGCCGTGATCATCCTCGGAGGTATTGACTCCGCGCAGCAGACAAAGATGATGCATTTGCTTGGCCGTATAAGGCAACAAATCGCTGATGTGGATTCCTGGCACGGAGGTGGGTATCGATCTGCAAGGACCACCGGTCTTGGTCCCCGGCTTAGGATCCCAACTCTCAAGCTGGCTGAGCCCTCCATGCATATTAAAAACGACGACTCGCATGTCCTGCGATCGCAGTTGTTCCGCCGCTGTACCGATCGCTAGCGACCCAAGCCCGCCAGCAATGGCGCTCCCGGCAGCAAGCCCATAGACAGACTCTCGCAAGAAACGACGCCGACTCGTTGCGTGTTCCTGTGTTCCACAAGCGTAATGTGCAATCATTTTTGAAGCGTTGGGTTGAGGGTGGAGGGAGTGGCCAGTGAGTTTTTAGGCAGTGGGTTTTTAGGCAGTGGGTTTCTAGGAGGTGGGTTGCTAGGCAGTGGCAAGACTTACTTAAGGATAAACGCGAAACTCGGAGCTGGTGAGCAGGCTCCAAACCAATTCTTGAACAATGAGCGGCTTCTTTTCTCCGGCTTGGCTCAACATTTCGTCAATCCATTTTTCCTCCTCTGCCGTGGGATCCCGCGACATTACAGACCAAAATAGAAGCTTAGAGGCACCTGGATGGTGAGGCTGTTGGGCCACGCGGGACGTAACATTGTTAGCGGCCGAAGCGGACCATTGAAAAACAGATCCTCCATTGGCCATATACAACGCTTGATCGGGAGACGCAAAAAACTCATCGCTGGTCTGGCCCACTCCCGACGCATACAAATTGGCAAACGTATCTAAGTGGGGTCGGAGTTTGTCCAAAGCTTGCCTGGTCGCTTGTAACTTTCTAACCGCTAGCTGTTCGGCGGGCGGGTCGACACCCAGCGGCGATTTTTTCTCCAACTCTGCCGTTTCGGAAGCGACGTGGTTTTGGAGCACTCCGGTCGCTTGAAAAATACTCAAGCAAAACTGCTCCGGAGAGAGGGCTCGCGTCATTGCGAGCAGCCCCGATTTCTGTCGCGATTCGGCAACCGCCTGCAATGCAACCGAACACGCTTCGACGGCCTGTTTGACCGACCCTTCTTTCGCACGAAGCCCTTCCAACTCCAGTGCAACTGTTTGTTCCACGCGTTTCAGTTCTTGCTCCTCGCTCGCAAGCCGACCCTCGGCTGATTCCAATCGTTTCGAAAGGTCGGAGGATTCGGCGATCAAGCCTTGGTATTGCGCATCGCTCTGTTGCATGGAGGTTTGCACAGCCTCGAGCGAGCGCTGGAGGGATGATTTCGCGGCGATTAGCGGCTCTGTTTCAGTGACTAAGGACAATGCCCGGTCGATGGAGTCCAGAGTGTTTTGAAGGAGCGACGCTTGGGAAGCTTTTTCATTCTTGACTTTCTCCGCTTGGGCAAGCGAATCCAGAACAGCCGCTCGGGCCACCTTTTGAGCGTCAACATCCTTTCTCAATAACACCAGCCCGGATTGAATCGCTTTTTCCGCAGCCTTCTTTTGCTCGAGCGCAGGGAGCGCAGCGGCCAATGCCGTCTCAGCTTCGTCATGAATTTTGGACGCCTCCAACCAAGTTTGAACGCGTTTCAAATCCAGTATCTTGTTAAAGTTTGCGACACGGGCCGATTGCGCATTTTGCCAATCCGATCTCGCCTTTAAAAAGTGGGCATCGGCCGTATGCAATCGTTGCTCGATCGGGCCGAGCTTGGCTGCGATCTCTTTCACTCGAGCTCGATCCACATCGAGCGCCATCTGGCTTGCGTCTCGCAATGGAATCGCGTCGGCAACCGCCTTTTCCAAACTTGGAACCATTGCTTTGTTTGCTTCCGCCTTGGTCTTGGTCGTCGCGATCGCTTGCTTGAAATCGGCATCGGCTGCAAGTCCCAGCGATTGGGCTTGCTCCATTTTCGCGGCAGCGTCGTCCAATAGGCTTTGGCGTGAAACCGCATCGTCGAGCAGTTTCTTTGCTTTGTTTAAAGCGGCTTTGGCAGCGTCCGCCTTCTTGAGAATCTCTTTGAAGGGGACCTCGGCCTTATCGATCTCGGCCCATATCTCCACTCGCTCCTTCTGCACCGATTTCCATTGAGACTCGGCCAAATCAGACGTTTGCTTGGCAGACTCGGCGGCGACCGTCAGCGACTGCAATTCGTTCTCCAGCGACTTCGCTGACGCATTGACTGTCCTTTCCAACTCGCTTCCCGAACCTGCATTCAAGTCGATTGCAACATTGTTCTTGAGCGAGGATTCGATCTCCATGCGCGCTCCGATTTTGTAAGCATCGCTCAGTGCAATGCGCTTGATGATGGGCCTTATCCGGAATTCTGATGCGATCAAACTCTCGGTCAACGCATTTAGCAGTTGTGGATGCGTTGGGGGATTGTCTGCATGATGCATGTCCAAGGGATGGACGAGCCCTTTGCCCATCATCATGGCCCAAATGCGGTTGGACCAATTCGTGGCAAAGGATCGATTCGCAGAGGTGAGCTGCGCCACCAGCGATTGGCGGCGACTGGATCGCGGGGCAGCGGGAACTCCGTCCAAAGCGTTCGGCATCGCGGAAGCTTGGTAGCTCTCGTCGGCCGTTTCAAACGGATCGAATGCTTCGGTCTCTCCAGGAACACGTGTGCCGGTCCTATAAAAGATCCCTTTGTCAAAAACCGATTCAAACGGGGCGTCGCGAGCCGCCTTCTCCGCATAGATTTGAACCTTTTGCTCCGCCCCTTTGTCGTCTTTGAATTTCCCCTCGACAAAGGTACTAGGGGAAACGTAGGCTAACAATCCGTGATAGTCGATTTGCAAATAATCGTCCACTTGGGGGTGATCATGGCATTGTGCGCATTGCATGTCCTTGCCAAAAAAGATACGGCCCATGTCTCTTGCAATGGCATGAGGGTCCCCGGCCCGCTCTAGAAAAAATCGCTGTTGCGCTCGCTCACTCTGATTCCACCAAACGCTCGATACGATCTCTCGCGCCATTTGGTCCAAAGGCCGTTGTTCGTCGACCGCGGAGCGCAGGTACGTTAACCATTTCGCCCGATCGACATGCTGATGCGGCCGGCGTTGCAAAAGTGTCTTGTCGAGCCAGTCCACCAATCGTTCTTTGTGAAGTGGGTCGGCGAGAAATTTCTGCACCCAACGTTGCCAACGGTCAGGGCCAACATCGGTCAAGTAAGCCTCGAGTTCTTCGGGGGTGGGCACCACCATCCGCAAGTCCAACGACAAACGCCGCAGCATGAGCCCTTCTGACTCCGGCTTGCTTTTCAACCATTCCAAATCCTGGGACGCCAAACGATCGATGGCGTTTATCAAGGGATTTTGCGCAATCGCAGGAACCAAGGATCCGCCCAGTCCCAATAGAACGGCAAACAACGCCGCTCCGCAAAATCGCACGCTCAAGCGACACCCAAACATAACGCTCCCTAGCAAGGAGCAATCCATGCGAAACCAGCGTGTCCAGCGTTCGGGTCCAAGCATGATGGCAGAAAGGCAGGAGGGAAGTGTGCGGGAGGTGTGCAAGGTAGGCGGCGGGAATGGCAATCGAGAATCTCAAATTGCCAAGATATCTTTATCCTCCAGCCGAGCGTAGAAGTCAACTAAGCTCCGCCATACCGCGAATTCCCTCAGTTTGCCGTTAGGCTGGGCTGTTCAACGACTTCGCTCAGTGTTTCAATAGGGATCGCTGTGCGCGGAACAACTCATCTTCCTCTCGACCCATTCGAAAGCTCATCCATGTTTTTGGCAAAAATCCAGACCCCTCAAGGCCCTGCGGTGGCGCGGATCGCAAACCAGTTTGCAACCGTTTTGGACTTGTCTTCAACGGGTTTGAATTCACTGAGCCAGCTTCTTTCGAGCGATCGGCTAGTCGAATTGGCCCGAGAATTACCCGCAGCATCGAGCTCGATCCCGATCGAGAAAGTTCAGTGGTTGCCCCCGATCGATGACCAAGAAGTATGGGCGGCAGGCGTTACTTACAAACGATCGCAAACGGCCAGGATGGAGGAAAGCGAGGCCGCAGCGAGTTGCTACGACCGAGTCTACACCGCCGCAAGGCCCGAGCTTTTTTTCAAAGCGACCCCGAATCGTTGCAGTGGCCACCAAGGCAAATTGCGAATCCGCACAGACGCCAAATGGAATGTACCCGAGCCAGAACTCGCGCTGGTGCTTTCCAACACTGGCAAAATCGTGGGATACACCATCGGCAACGACATGAGCAGCCGCGATATCGAAGGAGACAATCCGCTCTACTTGCCGCAGGCCAAAGTCTATAATCAATGCTGTGGACTCGGTCCCTGGATCGCGTTGGCTGACGACATGCCCCCACGAGAGTCGATTGGAATCCATCTCAAAATTGTGCGTCAAAACCAATCGGTGTTCTCAGGCGAAACCGGAGTTGCCCAAATGGCCCGCAACCTCGAAGACTTAGTCCAATGGCTCATGCGAGATAACGATCTCCCGCAAGGAGCGTTCATGCTGACCGGCACAGGCGTCGTGCCCGACAGCACGTTTACCCTTGCCCAAGACGACGTCGTTCACATTTCCATCGATGGTATCGGCACCCTGACCAATACGATTGTTCAAGGCTAGTTGTTTTGCCGTTCCCAGTTCCCATTTTTACCTCCCTGTCCCGACTTAGTTAACTACATGACCCAAGCAGTACAACCGGTTCTTATCCAAGGCCAATGGCGCGCTAGCGCACACAGTTCCGTCTTTTCATCCCTTAATCCAACACTCGGCCAACCGATTGCGATCGAGTTCCCGATCAGCCAGTGGTCCGATTGCGACGAAGCGCTCGCGGCAGCGAGTTCGGCCTTTGCCGAGATGCGAACCATGTCGCCCGACTCGATCGCCCAGTTTCTCGAGAAGTACGCGAGCTTGATCGAGGCCGACAAAGACGGCTTGGTCGACATTGCGCATCAGGAATCAGGCCTGCCCAAATCCCCTCGATTGGCCGATGTGGAGTTGCCGCGCACCATCAATCAATTGAAACTAGCTGCCGCCGCCGCTCGCCAACAAAGCTGGGCGATGCCAACCATCGATACCAAAGCGAACATTCGGTCTTGCTACCAAGCCATTGGCCCGGTCTGTGTCTTTGGACCCAATAATTTCCCATTTGCATTCAACAGTATCGCGGGCGGTGATTTCGCAGCGGCAATCGCTGCCGGAAACCCGGTCATCGCCAAAGCCAACTCCTCGCATCCAGCGACCACCTATCGATTCGCATTGCTGGCCGAGGAAGCCGCTCGCGCGACCAATATGCCAACGGGAATCGTGCAATTGATCTATCGCACATCGCATAGCGACGGCGAACGATTGGTTGGCGACCCTCGTCTGGCCGCGATCGGATACACCGGCTCCCGATCGGCTGGACTGCAATTGAAATCGGTTGCGGACAAAGTTGGAAAGCCTTTTTATGCGGAACTGTCGAGTGTCAATCCTGTCGTGTTCTTGCCAGGTTGCTTGCGCGAGCGATTGGAAAAACTTGTCGATGAGTATGTTTCCAGCGGCCTCATGGGTGCAGGCCAGTTCTGTACCAATCCGGGCATGTTGATGATGATCGATAACGGCGACACCGCGAAATTTATCGCAGACGTCGCTGCCAAGTACCAAGCAAGCAACGCAGGTACTCTGCTGTCCAGAAGCGTGGAGACGTCCCTCGTCAAGAGTATTGGTATTCTGAAAGACGCGGGCGCGACACTTTTGGCAGGTGGCCAAAAAGTAGACGGGAGCCGCTGCGCCGTTGCCAATACGGTCCTCAAGATCAACGGCAAACAATTCTTGGCTGACCCGCATGTTTTCCAAACGGAAGCGTTCGGCAATGCAGTCTTGATCGTTGTATGCTCCGATGTGAGCGAACTGGCTCAAGCCATCGAGCACCTTGAGGGCAATCTTACCGGGTCAATCTATTCAGACACCCAAGGGAGCGACGATGCGGACTACGCAACCATTGCTGCTTCGCTGGCCCAGCGTGTGGGACGGATACTCAATGACAAAATGCCGACCGGTGTCGCCGTCAGCCCTGCGATGAACCACGGAGGTCCCTTTCCGGCCACCGGCCATCCTGGCTTCACCGCCGTCGGGATCCCTGCAAGCCTCATACGGTTCGCGAAACTGACTTGCTTTGATAACGTCCGCGAAAGCCGAATCCCCGCGGTCCTACAGAATGCGAATCCAAGCAACGCGTGGCGGCTTGTCGATGGAAACTGGACCAACGGAGCGATCGCTTAGATTGGCAAATTGATTAAACCTCATGCAAAATACGAGCTGTATTGCACTCGCCATCCTGGGTATGATCCTCGCAGCCATCGGCGGGTTTGGCAGCCGGCTATTGCTCCATTTTCGAGGTCGGACGCTGGAGGCCTATTGCCGGCTCAAAGGAAACCGCGAACTCTTTGGGAAAATCCTCGACGAGCAGGATGATGCTCAGACGGCATGCAACTACCTATTCATCCTAGGTAGCAGCATTGCATTGATTTCTCTGGGAGCTTGGATTTCGATCCGGTTGCAATGGGGTTTAGCGGATTCTCAAAATCCCGTTACGACTCCCCAATTGATTTCGATGAGTATCCTGGCTGCGGCTGCACTTGCATGCCTGCATTCATGGATCCCCAAGATCATCGTGCGCAACAGCGCTTCTGTTTTGCTCTATCACACGTGGTGGTATTGGCACACCCTCAATATCGCTTCCCGACCCATACGCACGCTCGAGCATCTCTTTCTGGCCGTTGGACACCGATTGAGCGATCGTCGGGTCGAGGACCGCATCGACGAGGAATCTCTCGAGGACGAAGTGCGGAAGATGATTATGGCCGGTGAACGGGACGGTTTAGTCACTCGCTCCATGCGAGATATGATTACCGGCGTTATGAATCTCGACGAGGGACAGGTGTCGCAAATCATGACCCCCCGCAGCCAAATCGACGCGATCGATATCTCCTGGGGTTGGGAACAAGTCACGGAGGCTGTCATCGCATCTGGCCGAACCCGCATTCCCGTCTTTGAAGAATCCTTGGACAACATCCTAGGAATTCTCTATGTCAAAGACCTGATGACCCTTCTCAATGATTCTGAGCAACCGAGCGACGCATCGAGTATCCGAAAAATACTTCGAGAAACCTGGATGATTCCAGCAACGCGAAAGATCGACGAACTGTTAAAAGACTTCTTGCTGCGACGCAATCACATGGCCATCGTGGTCGACGAATTTCAGCAGACACTCGGAGTTGTCACCATCGAAGACGCATTGGAAGAAATCGTTGGAGAAATTGCCGACGAACGCGATACGCACGAGACGATGCCGATGTTCGTTGAAGATCCCGATGGAGGATTTAGCATTGCTGGCGTCATGGAAGTCTCCGCTGCGAATCGCCAAATGGCATTGCTCCTGCCGGAGTCCGATGAATACGAAACCGTCGCGGGTCTGGTCATTTCGTCTTTTGGGGTTATCCCGAAGGTAGGCACCAAAACCAAAATTGGAAAATACCAACTTTCTGTTTCGCAAGCCTCGGCCAGGCAAGTGCTCCGCATCCGTGTCTCCGTCATCCCTTAAACTTGAAACCACTGTGCGTCAAGCAGATGAAAATGGCAAAAAATACCGACCAGTCACTAGCTGTAAGCCGATAGACTATGATGATTGAACGGCTGCCCTAGCGGCTTAATCGAATGTAAGTTATCCACCAGAAATCTTGCATGGAGACTTAACGCATATGAATCTCTTTCAAACCTTCGGTCTTGGGCGATTGCCGCTCGAGGCGGATTTTCTCATTCCACCCGATTCACGGAGAATATCTTGCGAGCATTTGTCCGGTAATATCACGTTCCGCAACTTTCGTTCGCCGGGACGGGCGTGTACATGGAAGCGTCAGTGGTTCGCGGGCTCGATTGCCGTTTCTGATAAAAGAATCATCGCATTTCGAGGGAGTAAACGGCTGATCAACGCTGTTTTTGATGATCCACGGTTTGACGGACTTTCGTTCACCGCCGACGATGACATGCTTCTGATTTCGCATGACGCATCATTGTATCGAAGCGATTGGTTCGGTATTCTTGAGTACCGATTCCGGACGCCGGAAGCATGCCGGATAGCTGACACGATTCGTAACGCTGCCGCAACCTTTGGTCGCAATATCGTAATGCAAGTCGGCAAATAACCAATCGTTGCACCGGAGCCCGCGTTCGGCGGTCTTTGAAATGGAAACTTTTGCTTGGCGGGCCGCGGGGAACGCGGTCGCTGTCGGGCCAGAAACAGAAGGATTGTATGCTTGACCTCAATGAAAACAGAAACGAGCTAGTCGTACTTGTTCATGGATTTGGTGCGAAGCGTGCTGTTATGTGGCCACTCGCTAATCGCCTTCGTACAAGTGGATTTCGCGTCTTGAACTGGAACTACCTATCGCTGTTTGCGACTATCGAAACGCATGCAAATCATTTTCGCGATTTTCTCGGCACGCAACTTTTCAAGGAACCTCGTTTTCATATCGTCGCACATAGCATGGGTTCGATCGTGACTCGCGCTGCCCTGAACCGATCATCATTTCCAAACTTCGGACGACTTGTACTATTGGC
Source organism: Pirellula sp. (assembly GCA_031412875.1). GTDB lineage: Bacteria > Planctomycetota > Planctomycetia > Pirellulales > Pirellulaceae > JBKCUI01. Next base: position 10,135 of record JANODW010000352.1, read on the forward strand.
TCCCCCAAACGCTGGCTCGCCCGCTGCTCGATTTGCCTCTTTCTTTATTGGACGTGTAATCACACCAACACGCGAATTGTCGGATCACGCATCAAGCTACGTGAATTTACTTAAGGAACAAGCCGAGCTCGACGTTGGCATACTTGCTGCGAAATACGATATACTGATACCCTCGAAAAACACTCATCTTCGCGGGGAACGCATGCACGAGACAGTTTGTGCAACACACAACTCCCTATTGTTTTCGCGTGCGGTGTCCACGAAGATTGCAACGTTTCTGCATTCTGGAGACTTCAAGAAGTCCGTTTGATGATGTTCCTTAAGATAGAGGTTGGAATTTTGTGCGGTTTCTAATCGCAAATGTCGTGCTCGTGCTCAGTGAAACGGTGCTCGTAATCGAATCGAGACAACCATGACAGAATACCTTTTCGACCACGATAATGCCGTCGAGCACGAGCACCGCGAGGCTGAGCACGAGCACGAGGAAATGCCAGAATCAAGCGATGCGGACGAAGGGCTCGATCGGCCGATTGTGACTTGTGCAGGGACGGATGCAGGTACGGGC
>JANODW010000353.1:0-1524 GCA_031412875.1 Pirellula sp.
ATCATGGGTATCACGGAGAGCCGAATATCGATCTCCCGCCCGTGCACTCGCAGTTTGATACGGCCGTCCTGAGGCAACCGCTTTTCGGCAATGTTGAGGTGGGCCATGATTTTGAGACGCGAAATGATCGCCGCTTGAAAGCGATTGATTTCGGGTGGGATCGCTTGTGTATGCAGGATACCGTCGATGCGGTATCGGACCACGATGCCGGAAGCTTGGGATTCGATATGCACGTCGCTCGCACGCGTGTCGATGGCTTCGACGAGGAGTTCATTGACCAGGCGAACCACAGACGCTTCTTGTGCTTGTTCTCCTAATTCACTGCCGTCGGCTTCGATTTTTTCCAGCAATTCGATTTCGGCGTCTTCGTCTGCTTTGGAGGCCATGAGCCCTTCGACGGTTTCGCTACCCACGCCGAGGTGCTTCTTGACGAGCTTTGCAATTTCGTCCTTTTCTGCGACGAGGGGGACGACAGCCATCCCGGTGGCCGCGGACGCTTCGTCGAGCGCGTACAGATCGAGCGGATTGCTGGTAGCGACAAAGAGTTGGCCTCCCTCGCGCTTGACGGGAAACAGCGCGTGCCTGTAGATGAGTTTGAGAGGGAAAATTTGAAGCAGCGTGAGATCGACGTTGGTTTCACGAAGGTCGACAAAGTCGAGTCCAAACTCTTCAGCGACGACTTTCAAAGCGTCTTCTTCTTTGGCGAAGCCGGCTTTGATGACGCTTTCCAGAATGCCGCCTCCGTTGGCGGTTGCCCGGGATTGTTGGAGTTGTTCGCGGTTGATCAAACCGCGACGGAGTAGGATTTCACCAGCTTCAGTAATCATGGGCATTAGAGCTCGGACATAGTTTCAAATGAAAATTGGATCAGCATCGTTAATTATTTAACCACTTTAGCGGCCGCCGCGAGTGTTGCCACCCCGCTGCCCGCCCCCTTGACCGCCGCCACCCTGAGTTCCACCTCGCTGACCGCCGCCTTGACCGCCGCCCCCTTGACCGCCGAAGCCGCCACGTTGACCGCCACCAAACCCGCCTTGTCCTCCACCGAATCCACCTGGTGCGCCGCCGAAGCCACCTTGCCCGCCGCCGAAGCCACCGAATCCTCCGGGTGCGCCGCCGGTTGCACCGCCACGGTTTCTAAACTGTTGTAGAAAATCGGCAGGGTTTCCGGTGGTTGCACCGGTTGTTCCTTGCGTGGTCGAACCGGCGGTGCTGGTTTTGACACTGGCGCCGAAAGCGGATTTGAGCGCGTTCTGCATGGTCGTAGGGTTCACTTCGGCTGGCATCGGCATAACGACCACGTCCTTTTCGTCGTCCTTGGACGCTTGATCCATTTGCGTAACCAGCTTTTTGACGTCAGCGAAAAGCATCGGTGGGGCGACCACGATCAACGCATTGTTTTTCTTGTCCGAACTGACCGTCATGGTTTGCTCCTTGAGTTCGCTTTGGGCAGAACCGCCGCCACCGCCACCGCCTCGCCGACCACCGCCGCCGATGAGCGCCAGGAACTCTTGTGGGGAGGGC
>JANODW010000354.1:0-2234 GCA_031412875.1 Pirellula sp.
AAGTACGCAATCACGGCAAAAATCACGGGGATGAAAATCGCCAGTCCATTCAGTACGGCAAAACGGCGAATCCATCGAACACGTACTGCCGGACGTAGCGGACGGCTCTGTGACGAATGATATGGGTTTTCTGCACGCATCAACTACCTGCCAATCAACAATTAATGACACAATACCTGCTACCCATCACAATGACTCGCAACCAAAAACACCTGTGACCAACGGGATGCCTGCACGGTCAAACAAGTTCTCCCAAATCTTTCTAAAGCCGATTCTTGAAGGATGGGCCAGACGCCATGATCTTACCGAAACACACCTGTATCGAACAAGTAATTGACCACATCATCGGCAGAACAGGAATTAGGCAACTATAGATTTGGGGCGTCGGCACTGACCTTGGTGCACACCATAATAAAACCGCTGAAATCCCTACGCCTATGAGAACAAGCAAACACCTGTATCGAAGTGAAAGCTCCAACCAAAGCGTTGCACCGCAACTGTCGCATGTCTTGCCCCTAACTGTAATCCAGAGTTTCCGACGAGACACGGGATTGCCACAAAGAGGACAGGCATTTCTTCGGGAAACGCCCGTGGAATGGGACGGATTTCGGTCGTTTTCCCTTCTTGGCGATTCGTATGGATTTTGCGCATTCATATCTTTGATGCTCATTGCCTTGAAAGGGGAGAATTTTCGTTAAGTCCTCGCCTAGACGGTTGCTGCGGTCACTGCGTTTTTGATTTCACGGGCTCGCGGTCGAGGGGGACTCGTCCAAAACGAACCCATTTTTCAAATCCGACGATGCTGTAAATGCCAAGCCCCACTGCCGCAGCCGCTGCCCAGGATAAGGCATCGACAGGCTTGGAATGAAAGATGTCGTTCATGAACGGGACATAGTTAAAGGCCAACTGGAATATCAGCATGGCCAAAACCCCTACGGGCAACCAAACATTGGACCACCAACCTATGGACCATACCGATTGCGTCAGCGACCGGCAGTTCAATAAGTAGCCAATCGATCCGAGAATAAACACATTCACCGCGACAGTACGCGCCTCCGCGGGCGATGCACCGCGACCAGCAAGCATCCACCAGAACAGTCCAAACGCGCCCGCAAGCAAAAGCAATCCAATGAGTCCCGTACGCATTATAAGTTCGTGATTTAGAATCGGCTCTCGGGGATCGCGAGGAGGGCGTTGCATCAGCGTCTTCTCTCTCGGTTCAAACGCCAATGTCAATCCAAGCAATACTGCCGTCGTCATGTTGATCCAAAGTGCCTGCGCAGGCAAAATGGGAAGCTCGGTGCCTAGCAGCACAGCGGCGAGCAGAACCAGTCCTTGGCCAATGTTGGTAGGGATTGTCCAGACGATGAACTTGGTCAAGTTATCGAAAACACTCCGCCCCTCTTCGATTGCGGATACAATCGTGGCAAAGTTATCGTCGGTTAAGACCACATCGGCCGCTTCCTTGGAAACGTCGGTACCGGTGATTCCCATGGCGATTCCGACGTTTGCCTGCTTGAGTGCCGGCGCATCGTTAACTCCATCACCAGTCATTGCGACGATGTGCCCTCGCGATTGAAGGGCTCGAACCAACCTGAGTTTGTGTTCCGGAGTTACACGAGCAAAAACCGAGTTCTTTTCGGCTAGCTCTGGCAAGTCTTGATCGGATGTTTCCGCCAACGTCTTGCCGGTAACCGCGGATTGCGTTTCGTCGATCAAACCCAATTGCCTCGCGATAGCTGCTGCAGTTCCGGCGTGGTCACCTGTAATCATCTTCACCTGCACCCCAGCCAATTTGCACGACTGAACCGCCGCGACAACGGCCGATCGAGGAGGATCGATCATGGCTTGCAACCCCAGGAACGTGAGTGTGCCATCGAGATCCTGTTCCGTTACCTTCGTGCTCCCAGCCTTGAGACGCACTCTCGCAAAAGCCAAAACGCGTTGCCCCTGATGCGTCAAGCGTTCAACATGCGATTGCACCTCGGTGTGCGTCATTTCGATACAATCCCCTTCGGCATCGTAACCGTTACTGCAACGCACCAGCACTTGCTCAACCGCACCTTTCACGAAGACAACCGGTTGCGATTCGCCCGACACATCAAGACAATCGTACAATCCGAGCTTGCTGACTGCGTCTATTCCCAATGCTTGCAAGATCGCCATGCCGAGCGCTTCAAAACGCAAAAAGCGCCGCGGATCGTCGTTTTCGCCATCCCTGCGGGTAGCGCGGA
>JANODW010000355.1:0-2165 GCA_031412875.1 Pirellula sp.
GGAACGCGGTCGCTTTACGGCGCGAGCGTAGGAGGCGGGAACGATGCACTGCAATCACCAACCGAAGATCGCTGGCTTTGGTTCCGGCGATCGTATTCGTTTGATCCAAATGGTCGACGACCCAGATCCAATTCCCGCCGGCACAGTCGGCACCGTGACCAAAATCCATTTCCACCGTGATTGGACTCAAATTGAGGTCTCCTGGAAGAACGGTCGAACGCTCATGCTCTCGACGCCGCCTGACAGGTTTGAAATCATCGATGGTGACAAGTAACGAATGGGTAGACCCAACTCCATCGCTAGTGCAATCTCCGCCTGGACACCGCGACTAACTTTCCATCCGTCGAGAGGGAGCACCATCACTTGGTCGCATCGCCTCAAATGTTCACAGTCATGTGCTTGCCAAAACTCCCATTCGATCGGAAGCCCAAAGCGAACCAATGGGTGGCTGTGAACGATGGGAGAATACACGGACAAGCCGGCACGCATGAGTGTGGACGTTGCCATGCACGCTGCATCGAAACGCGACTCACGCACGGATGCATCCACATGGGTGTAGGGACTGGCCAAGTAGATCATCGCATATTCTCCTCGCGTGTTCCCATCGGTGACTGAACAATGTAAGTTGCATGTTTAGGCTCGAGCTTGTCCCATCGGCGATGGCATGACACACATAACCAGCGAACTTGCAGCGGTTTGTCATAGTCGAAGTGAGCTCCTTCAATTCGGCGGTCAGTAGCTCCGCATTCATCGCAAGTGTGAGGCCTGATAATGTGTCCAGCTTGTATGTAGGCTCTGAGCACATCGAGCCTTTGTGATCGTCCGCCTGAACGTTCTTTTGCCAGTCGACGCGGCGGAGTAAACACACGGCTTTGAACAGTAACGACGCTTAAGATGATCTACAGGTCCAAATAGTTGTCCACACCATTTGCATATTAGAAATGTAGGAGCACGAAGTAGTTCGCTGCAGAGCGGAGAACATGCTTTCCGACTTGACTTTCCAACGAAAAATCGATTGCAGAAACAATACTTGCGGATTGCCACGCCATGACAATTTTTGCATCGCGACGAAAGTTTTTTTGGTCCGGATCGATGAAAGTTACAAACAGGAAATTCCCGTCTGCATAACCGGCAGGTTTTCACACTTTGTTCAGAGTCGACCATTTTGCACCATCATTATGCCGTATAGGTTCCACACCAGAAAACGAAAAAAAACGCTGGCATATAACGTCACAATATGGAGCGTCAAGCTCCATGAGAAATGCATTGCGGCCCGTTTGTTCTGCGGCGATCAAGGTTGAGCCACTACCGCCAAACAGGTCTAGGACGTTTTCACCAAGGAGAGAAGAGTACTGAATCGCTCGCACGGCAAGCTCTACAGGCTTCTCCGTCAGATGGACCATTGACTGCGGGTTTACCTTTTTTACTGACCATGTATCTGTTGCATTATTAGGACCAAAGAATCGATGCCCGGCTCCTTCTTTCCAAGAATAGAAGCACCATTCATGGTTTCCCATGAAGTCTTTCCTGGTAAGTACAGGATGTTCCTTCACCCAAATAATCGCTTGTGCGAAGTGAAAATTATGGCGTTTTAGCACAGGTGGATAGTTCCCGCAGTTAGCGTACCCGCCCCAAATATATGCCACGTGACCAGGGAGCAAAACCCTTGAAATGTTTCCAAACCACGCATCCAGCAATCGATCAAACTCACCGTCCGAAACAAAGTCATTCGCGAGCGGGCGATCCTTGGCACGCATCTTTTGTTTGGGTGCATCGACGTTTGCCGATGCCGACCCGCCGACCTTGAACTTGTTCTTCTGGTTGATCGCATGCGTGAAGGCAGCCATGCCTTGGTCACTTTTGAGCTTTGATGAAGCAGCATCGTTTGTGAAGGAGCTCAAGCCAGCGGCGATCGCATTTTTGCTTCGAGGTTCTACTTTGACGTTGTAGGGGGGATCCGTGTTCACAAGATGGATCGGTTTGCCAGCAAGCAGTCGATCGAGATGCTCTGGATTTGAAGAGTCCCCGCACAGCAACCGATGGTTCCCAAGTATCCACAAATCGCCGGGTTGCGTGATCGCTTCGTCTGGCGGCAGCGGCACATCATCCGGATCGGTCAAGCCCTCTTCGATTCCGTTGCCCATGATCTTGGCCAGCTCGTCGGC
>JANODW010000356.1:0-3042 GCA_031412875.1 Pirellula sp.
CGACAATGCAAGCCGTTCGCGAGAGCATGAAGTTGCTTGCGCCGGTGAACTTCATTTTTCCGCTCTTGGCGCACGCACTCGGAACGCTTACCGGTGCTTTCGTCGCTGCCAAGCTCGCGGTCAGCCACCACATGAAGTTCGCAATGGGCATTGGCGCGAGTTTTCTGATCGGCGGTATTGCGATGATATTGAATTGTGGTGGTCCCTTGTGGTTCATCATATCCGACCTTCTACTGGCGTACATTCCAATGGCGTTCCTTGGAGGCTTCGTTGCCGACTGGAAGCAGTCTCAACCTGCTAACTTATAAATGATGATTCTGCGTGGTAGTACCCAGGACTAGCCTGGAATGGACTGCGGTTGATTGCCGGATCATTCGGGAGCAGCAACCAGCAGCTACCACTTCCACAGATTGGTCTGAGGCTGGATCTATGGCTATCTCCCCAATTGTGGAAGCGTCGTACTCCTGCAAGATCGACGCTAGCCAGCAACCTAGCAGCCACCATAGCAATCACGAATCCCAACCCATGGACGGAGTCGGGAGGCATGCTGCTCTCGGATCCAGACATTAAAAAGGTTCTGCTCTATTTGCCGCACCCAATCCATCAGCACCCACGCTAAGGCCACCCGGCTCCCGGTTGGCGTCCACTTCCCATAACAGCACTACATGTTGTCGGGCCACCGCCAGCGTCTTACCGTCGTGCGAGAGCGCACAGACGGCGGGTGCGTATGGGTTCCCGGGGAGTTTGGGCCTTCTAGCTCGCTGCTCGCCCGTGGCTTGGTCCCATAATCGCACTGGCTCGTGAATCAAACCCGCGGAAGCAAGCGTAGAACCATCTGGGCAATGCGGCTAAGGAAAACTAGATGTCGCTATACAACCGTTTTTGAGAAACGACCGAATGGCCCACGGTCTCTAGTAAAAAACCTGGGCGATGACGCGATGCTGATTTGATTGAATCGACAGTCGTCTTTGAGACAGATCGTTTGCTCAAACGATCTTAATCCAATCCTAACGGCCTCTTCGCACTCTCGTAACTTTCCATCTCTATCTTGACCAAAAATTTAATGCGTGGTTGGGCTTGGGACGCCACTTCATTGACATGCTTCCTGGATTTTAACAATTGTCGTCTTGAGCCTGATTCCGCAAAGCTATTGTTCTCTTTATTATAGGGAAAAGGTTGGTCGAATGAATACGATACGTTGGAATAGACGAGGGTTCACTCTCGTAGAACTTTTGGTGGTCATTGCGATCATCGGAATTTTGGTTGGGCTTTTATTGCCCGCCGTGCAAGCGGCCCGCGAGGCTGCTCGACGCATGCAGTGCCAGAACAATCTTAAGCAAATAGGATTAGCGATGCTGAACTACGAGTCAGCGCACCAGAAGTTTCCGAGTGCGTTGATGGGATGTGCGAGGATTGCCGGTGCCGCTCCGCAAGACGATGGCGTAAGCTGGGCTGTAGCGATTCTTCCTTTCATGGAACAGTCAGCGCTTTACGCAAGGCTTGAGCAGGGCTCGCTTGCACTAGGCGCACCACTTGGAACGCCAGGTATCATGCGACGGGCTAAAGGAGGATCTTGGCCCGGTCACGGTCCTTTGGGTCCATTCACCGTCTCAGGTTCGGGCGGAAGTTCGACTGCGACCACGATTGTACCAGGAGGTGACACCAAGTTGCCTATGTACAAATGTCCCTCGTCCGCACTGCCTGACATTTGCCCGCTGACTTGGACCATTCCTGGCGCTACGACGACATCGATTCACAACACCAATCAATACTCGGCTGGCTATGCAACCAACGACTATAAAGGAGCCGGCGGAAGCCAGCGAGGCGACTTCGGTGTCCTCCATAAATTGTTCGAGGCAAACAATCGCCGAATAGGAGATATTGTCGACGGTACAAGCAACACGACGTTGGTGACCGAGTCCACCTATCTTACAGGGAACGGCAATCCGACGAATCTTGCGCCGACAACCTTCGAAGATTGGCCGATTTGGTTTGGCGGACCCAACACAGACGAATCGATACGAACGAACGGGCGATTTAGTGCTCCAATCAATGCGCAGACGAATCCAAGCAGGATGGTGGCGGCAATCAACGATGATTCGGCATTCAGCTACCACACCGGGGGTGCTCAATTCGTATTCGCTGACGGCTCCGTTCACTTCATCAGCGAAGCGGTTGCGCAGCAGACCTACAGTGATCTGAACGACATTAGCGACGGAAAAGTGCTCGGACCGTGGGAATAGGCTGCGAGCGATTGAGTTCGAAAAGGGAGATAGAAGTACTATGATGGATTCTCAACGATGGTCCCGCACCGCGGGTTCGATATTGCTGCTCTGCAATTGCATGGTACTGATGGTTGGCTGTGGAGGATCGGATTATCCGGTAGGTCAAGCTAGCGGAATGGTAACTTGTGAAGGAAAAGCGGTGCCGGGAGCTTGGGTCTACTTTGAGCCTCTGGCAGGATCAGATAGTTCGGCGTTGGTAGGTAAACAAGGATTCGCCATAGCCGATGATAAGGGTAAATTTGTTATTTCTACTTACGGTAGCCAGGACGGTGCCGTCATTGGGAAACATAAAATTCATGTGACGGCTCCAAGGAGCGAAGGTGGCCCGACCTTCAAATGTCCATGTGAGTTTGATTCGGAGACTCAGCCGTTTTTAGTCGAAGTCAAATCCGGAAAAAACGAGTTTGATTTGGCGCTACCTCTGCCCAAAGGAGGAGCAAAAGGTCAAAAGCAGAACAATCCAATGACGCTCGATGAACGCGATGCGATGTTGGAGGCAGAGCAGGAAGCGAAAGCAAAGGCTAGCGCCAACGCAAAGCCAACCAAAAAATAGCGGATCACTAAAACCTTCGAAATGACAAAGAGATACCCGTGCTAAGCGATGCTGGTACCCATGAGCGACCTGCATCGCTTTTTTCGTTTTTTTGGCAACTTGCATTGCCTATCGACAATGCCAGCGCCACGTTATTTCGCATCGGATTCGGTTTCATGTTTTCGTGGTGGGCGTGGGATTACTTGGCGACTGGACGGGTTCAAT
>JANODW010000357.1:0-1847 GCA_031412875.1 Pirellula sp.
GGCTTGCACGGCCGGGAGCAACAAGCCTACCAAAATGCCAATGATCGCTATCACCACCAACAGCTCCACCAGCGTGAAACCGCGAAATTCTCGTACTCTCTTGCTCATTCCCGTAAACCTTGCTCAAAAATAAATTGCGAAAGAACTGCCATTGACCCGACTGAAATCAGGTGATAAGCGAAATAGCGTACCGGAACGAGGAATTCCTTCAACTGATATTAACCAAATAATGTCCTAATAATTTTCGGAGCATTTTCAACGTCAGATTTCCATGTTGTGAGGGCCAATCCACCCGAAAAACGTTCTGCCAAGGAGTGAGCCGCAGGTGCCGTTTTAGGGGGATTTGATGGTCATTGTGGGAGTGGGCACGTTTTTGAAATGGTTCGCAGGGAGGGTACTTGACCGTCGACCGATGGGGTGTGTGGTGGACCGAGGTTTGTAAGAAAAAAGGGGCGTTGCGATTTGATCGAGTGTTACTCGGAGCCCATCAAGGTGAGTACCAGGGTTCGCGAGAGCGCGTTATCCCGGTGTTCGCATAGATAGATTCCTTGCCAGGTTCCCAGCGCCAATCTTCCGTTGGAGATAGGGATAGAGAGGCTGCAGCCTAGGAGGGAGGATTTTACATGCGCGGGCATGTCGTCTGGGCCTTCGATGGTATGGATATAGTTCAGATCCTCGGGGACGACGTGATTTAATGCCAATTCCATATCCACGCGAACGTCCGGATCGGCATTTTCATTAATGCTGAGGCTGGCAGAAGTGTGTTGAATAAAGACATGAAGCAAGCCTATGCGCAGGTTCTTTAACTCGGTCAATTCGCGACCAACGCGATCGGTGATCAAATGGAAGCCGCGAGGAAAAGGGGACAAAACGATTGTCCTTTGGGACCAATGCATGTTGGGAGTTCCTGATAATGTGGGACAAAGCCTGATAAAGCGGGACAGGTTCGCTAAAGCATCCAGCATAGCGGTTGCGATTCGGGTTGTCGGTGCGGAGGGTTTGGCTGGACTGTATCCACTTGACGATGACGGGTTAGTCCGCATACTTCCTGCATTGGAATTCGCTCTCTTCGAACCCCGTCAAAGGAACCAAGGCCTCTGCCATGCGACGCGCAAAAATAACGATCATCGGTGCTGGAAATGTTGGTGCGACCTGTGCGCATTGGTGTGCTGCCGCGGAGCTGGGCGATGTTGTTTTGCTTGACGTCCCGCAAACGGAAAACATGCCCAAGGGCAAAGCGTTAGATTTGATGCAGGCTTCGCCCATTATGGGTTTTGACAGCCGGCTCGTGGGCTCGACCGATTATGCGGATACGCAGGATAGCGATGTGGTCGTAATAACGGCAGGGATTGCTCGTAAGCCGGGGATGAGTCGGGACGATTTGCTGAGCACGAACGCTAAAATTGTTACGAGCGTTTCGCAACAAGTAAAAGAGAGCAGTCCGAATGCCGTCGTCATCGTAGTGAGCAACCCGTTAGACGCGATGGTCCAGCGCGCTTTCCAAGTGCTTGGATTTCCCTCAAATCGCGTGATCGGTCAAGCAGGGGTATTGGACACCGCTCGTTTTCGCGCGTTCCTGGCGATGGAGCTCAACGTGAGCGTTGAGGACATCTCGGCCATGTTGATGGGCGGGCATGGAGATACGATGGTGCCCATTGCAAGTTGCACTTCGGTCGGGGGGATCCCGATCACTCAGTTGATCAAGCCGGAGCGCCTGGCCGAGATTGTGCAACGAACACGCGATGGCGGTGCAGAGATCGTTTCTTTGTTAAAGACAGGTTCTGCCTATTACGCCCCTGCTGCGGCCACGGCTCAGATGGTAGAAGCGGTCGTCCGAGACAAAAAAC
>JANODW010000358.1:0-16829 GCA_031412875.1 Pirellula sp.
TCAACGATCCCTTTTTTATCCTTGCCGACGAACCGACTGGGAACCTCGATTCCCGAACGGCCGAAGAGATCCTTCAACTCTTCGAAAAGTTGAACAACGAGGGACGGACCATCATTTTAGTGACGCACGAAGACGAAGTATCCAAACGAGCCAAACGTGTCGTGCGATTGAAAGATGGTCGCTTGCAATGGGACCGTCAAAACACCCCTGAAGTCCGCGCGGAAGCGGCGAAATACGCTTTTGAGAATTTGCCGGTTGAAGAATGAGTATCTGGCTTGGAACAATACAGCTCGGTGTCAAAAGCCTTTGGCTACACCCGCTTCGATCACTGCTCACCGTGCTCGGTATCTTTATCGGGGTCGCTAGCGTGATATGGTTGCTGGCGATCAGCAAAGGGATTGGAGACGAAGCCCAGAAACAGATCGAAAGCCTTGGGGCGGATACGATCATGATCCGAACGATCAAGCCGCCCACGGAAAAGATGGCTTCGAGCGGCTTGACTCCGTATGGTTTGACGCGAGAAGATTTCGATCTGATGGTTGCAACGGTGCCGACCATTCGAAGCGCTCTCCCCATCCGCGAAATGCGGCGTCAGTTTCAATTCAAAGATCGCAAACTCGACGGCCGCCTGGTCGGCTGTACTCCCGAGTATTCGGAAGTGACCCGTCTGAAGATCCGATCGGGGCATTTTATCACCGACGCAGAAAATTTTGGCTTGGACAATCACTGCGTCATTGCGGCCAAGGTTGCAGATCGATTGTTTCCGTACGAAGATCCCATCGGGCAACGGATCTATATGCCCGAAAACAAGACGTTCTATTTGGTGGTCGGCGTGCTCGAACCCAAGAACGCTACCGCGGCCATCGGTGGATCGATGGCGGCGCAGGATTTTTCCAATGACGTTTACATCCCGATTCGTACCCTGCAGCAGCGAATCGGCGACGTCGTGATGAGCGTCAGCGCCAGCTCACGCGAAGGCGAGAGCATCGAACTCAACCAGATCACGTTGCGAGTCCGCGAAGTTTCCGACGTCAAACGGACAGCCGAGCTGGTCCAAGACGTTCTTTCGGGCCATGACAAAATGGAAGATGTGGCAGTAGTCGTTCCGCTCGAATTGCTCGAACAAGCGAGAACGACACGAGCCATGTTCATGGTGTTCATGGGAATGATCGCGGCTATCTCGCTTTTGGTGGGTGGCATCGGGATCATGAACATCATGCTGGCGACGGTGACCGAACGAACAAGAGAGATCGGAATTCGGCGAGCATTGGGCGCCAAGCGACGAGATATCATTCGCCAGTTCCTGGTCGAAACCAGCGTATTGAGCTTGGCCGGCGGAATTTCAGGGATCTTGTTTGGATTGCTGTGTGGCCCGGCCGTCACGGGAGCTCGCATATTGGCAAACATGTGGTTCGCCAAACAGATGGCAGGATTGCCGGACGTGGTTCGCACTGTTCAACCGGCGATAGTTCCGGAAAGCATTCCGGGCGCCTTCTTCATTTCGCTCGCAGTCGGCCTGGTATTTGGTATTTACCCAGCGATCAGAGCCGCAAAAATGAATCCCATCGAAGCGCTGCGCCACGAGTAAGTCGTCGAAAGACCAGGACAGGGTCGACATGGAGTGACAGGATGAACAGGATTGATTTCAAAATCCTGTGTCTCTTGTCCATCGACGTAAAAACAGGACTCCATTTTGTCGGGCGAGGCCGGATGTTTGCGAAGTCGCTTTCGGCAAAAGCGACCTACCTCAGTGTTCACTGCTGATGATTTAAGCGCCGGAAACTTGGTCCTTTCGATGCACCAGTGGCTACGGGGACAATTTGAGCAATTCGAAAGGATTTTCGACTGGCTGAAGCTTCTCGAAATGACACTCAGCTGCTGGAAGGGCTAAGATTGTAAGCGAGTCGCAATCGACTTTTTGAAAGCCAGCGTCATTCCTGTAAAAAAAACTGCCTTTTACTGGTTCAAACACTGAAGATCCAATGGACAGCTTGACGCTTAACGAGAAGGAAATTTTGCGTATGCTTGGCCCGCTGAGCAAGCACTTGGAACTGACTCTGTCCCCATCTTTGCTTGCCAAATTCGCAGTGGATGACATCTTACAAGAAACGTATATTCGGGCGGTCGCAGGCTTTGAATCGGCAGAGTTCGAGAACGACAGCATGTTGCTCGCTTGGCTCAAAAAAATCGCTAACAATGTAGCTATATCGCTCATTCGAAAAAAGTCTACGTCGACACCGCTTTTTGCAATTGGCAGCAGCGACTTTGCTCAACACCTTTTAGATACAGGTGAACTGACTCCTTCGGATTTGGTATCAGCCGCCGAGAATCGCCAACTTCTCGCTATCGCAGTAACAAAGCTCACTGAGAATCACCAGCAGCTAATTCAAATGCGGTATCATGAGTCTCTTTCGTTTGAGGAAATTGCGAAGGTGTTGAACACTACTTCTGGTGCGGCACGGGGACAGCACCGAAACGCCCTGGATAAACTACGTGACTACCTCGGGGATATGGCCCGATTCATTTCCTCTCAATAGCTCAATTTGGTGCTGAGATGGCGGTTTCTTCGACGGAGTGGTTAGGGCGATTCCGCTTGGAATGCGAGATTGGACGGGGGAGCTTTTCGACAGTTTGGAGAGCACATGATTCGACCCTTAGACGCGATGTAGCTATCAAGATCCCTCGTCTTGAGCTTAACAATACAACAAAAGAAAGTTTTCTAAAAGAAGCGAGGCGAGTTGCCCAATTGAATCACGAGGGAATTGTACGAGTCCTCGAAGCCAACATAGATGAATCGTCAACCACGCCCTACATGGTGCTTGAACTCGTTGAGGGAGTGACACTTCGTGAGTGGTGTTCTTTTGTTGATTTAACCGTTTATGATCAAGCGAAAATCGTTGTGAAGGTGGCTAGGGCTGTTCAACACGCTCATTCGGCTGGAATCATCCATCGCGATCTCAAGCCGGCCAATGTGCTGATGAGTCTGACGGGGAAAGTTCAGGTAGCAGACTTTGGCCTTGCAAGGGCTCGTGGAATCGATGTATCCACGGAAACCTCCACCATTGGCACGATCGCGTACATGTCGCCAGAACAGGCGAAACTGCTTCCGGACCTTGTTTCGGCGGCATCGGACGTGTACTCAATGGGAGTAATTCTCTTTGAGATGCTTTCCGGTTCGAACCCTATTGACGCGACATCCCCTGCAGAGCACTTAGCGAAACTCGCCACTGGCGACCGAAAAAGGCTACGGAGCCTCCGAGTGGATTTGCCGGAGGATCTGGTCTTAATCTGTCAGAAAGCACTTGAGCACCTACCAAGCGCTCGATTCAATTCTGCGGGGGAATTGGCAGATGAACTGGAACGGTTTGTACTTGGCGTGCCCATACTTTCAAAGCGTCCGTCGATCAGTGAATCGATTTGGCTTATCGCAAAACGCCATTGGCAACTAGTGGTTCTTTTCCTGGCTGGCATCCTATTTATTTCGGCAGGTGTCGTGGCTGGGCTCAAAACCCTAGAGCGAATACGCAAAGATAGAGTCGCTCGGCGACTGGTTGCGATGTCAAACCTTTTGAATTGCAAGCCCTCGGGCGTTCCTGCCGCTCTTCGTGATATTGCTCCATTCTCACCTGACGCAGTCGCAGAACTTGAGGAACTGAGTGAGTCCGAGGATCCCGCGACCAGACTTCGTCCACTGATGGCGCTTGCCGCAATGGGGCGGACGAAAGTAGACCAATTGATTATCGCTATTCAAGATTGCCCAATCGACGAAGTGGAGAACCTCATCAATGCTCTGTTGCACAAAAAAACGGTGTCCATAAATTCGCTTCGCAAGATGCTTGAGATCGAAATGAGCCGAGCCGAATACGACGCAGATTGGCTTACTGCAACTCGATTGGCGATCATTCTCGCGCACGTTGGAGATACTGAGGGCGTTATTCAACTGTCGCAACTGGATCCCGATCCGAGAGCTCGAACGCAACTTTTGCAGGAATGGCCTAAATTCCACGGACAGTTGGAGGATCTACTATCCTGGACAAAATCTGAACAACCATCCAATCTGTTTTCCATCCTCGTAGAAGTGCTTGGGAAATGGGAACGCACGTCGAAAGATAAGAATGCTAAAATCAATCAGGCAATCACGCACATTTACGAAACCAATGGTTCAAGTGCAGTCCATTCAGCATCGTCGTGGGCATTGCGCCACAGAGGATGCAATGTGCCAGAAATTCGTCCGGACCGAATCGCCGAGCGAGATTGGTTCGAACTTGAAAGCGGATTGGTGATGGTTCGACTCAACCAAGCGATCGACAGTCCTCCCCTATCCACACTCTCTGTCTCGGCGACGGAAATCACAAACAGGCAATTCTGTTATTTTCGACCAGAGCATTTGGATGCATTGCAGCACAAGTTCAATGGCGACCATTCCCACGACGATGCAGTGCGGGATATCGACGCAAAATCGATGTTCGAGTACTGCAATTTTTTGAGTGACCAAATTTCGCTGGTACATTGTTATTCGATAGTGGGCGATTCAGATCCGATTAGCCCAGAATTCATTTTGGATTTTGGAGCAAACGGTTTTCGTCTACCGACGGTGGACGAGTGGAAAATCGCCAATTTGGCGGGAAGTAGGCTCGGCTATTTTTACGGGGATGACGACGATCAACTTACGCGATTCGCAAATGTATCGGGACAGCCACGAACGGCTCCCACCATGATGTTTCCTTCCAACGCGATCGGTCTCTTTGACACGCTTGGCAATGTCGCGGAAGGATGCCACCCAAATAGACAGAGTGGAGTCATCAAGCATCTCCGCTTTTTGGGTGGAAGCATGATGCCAATTCCTGGTGACCACCGAGGAACGATCACGATTCAAAAAAATCTAAACCAAAACTCTGTAACACTTGGCTTTCGAGTTGTTTGTAGTCGCTAGTTTCAATCAAAATTGAGAGGTTTATATGGCCCGTAAAAAGTCCGTGAAGAAAAACATAGTAAGTAACAAGGAATTGGATACAAGCCATTTTTTTTGTATCGTCGGAGGCTGTGTATGGATTATGACCGACGCTGGGTGGGAGCACTTTGAGGCTTGTGGAGAGGGTACCAATTGCACTTGCCCGAGCACACCTCCTATGCTCACTCGGCTAGCTGAGACAGGGAAAGCGTTTGTCGTTCTTTGTGAAGACGACAATGTGGCCCATCAGCAGACAATCCTTAGTGAGGGATTTGTTACTTTCCGAAGTGGGTTCAAAATAGATCAGGATCATGTGGAAGACTATTGTGTAGCGATTTCAGAACGGCTTGGAAAATGGCGGTACTGTCATCGAGGTACCAATCGGCATAGGGACCAACACAAAGGATATTTAGATGCCGTTTTCCTTCCGCGAGGAGTTGCTCGACTGGATCGACTGAATTCCAATGGGACAGCGTCCGTCGAACTTGGCGCGATTGGCTTGCTAGACCCCAACTTCGGATCTGATCCGGCGATCCAGGAAGAACTTGCCAAGTATCGGTCGAAAAAAGCGGGTTCCGCTTGATTAGGGCTGCATGGCACTTGGCTCCCTCGCTACGAATTCGTCATTGGTGTAGTGCTTAGCCATATCTTCGTTGCTCGGTCCAATCCCTGCTCGTTAGCATTGATATCGTGAAGATCGGAAAATTGATTGCAGCATTTCCAAGTCCCGCGCGCACGCATCGCAAGCCGTTAACGTTAGTGCTTTGTGTAGTTAAACAATCGGATAGGAACTGTCGTTTTGATTAAGGTGAATACGATCCTTTCGATCTTCAGAGGCGCTAGAATAATCGCCACGAATTGACTGCGATCATTATTTGACAGTTTGCCGAATCTATCTCCGTGTAGTAATTCTGACGAGGGGAACACAATGACGACGCGAAAAATCATGGTTGAGTTAAGACGTGAATCGAAGGACACAGAACTTACAACGCAGTACGTGACGGAAATGACGATGGCCAGTCTGGCGCCATCGCTCGCAAAATTCCGAATTGACCAATCGTTTGAGGCAGTTTCGCTTGCAAGTGATTATAAACCTTCTGCAATAGCTGGCTTTGCAGAAGCTTTTGGAATCGACGACTCTGCTATTGGTGACGACACCTATGTCATTCGAGGTGAAATCGACGATGGTGACTTACCAAATATCAATGCCCTGGATATCGGACAGCCAGTTGTTGGTGTTTATTCGGACCCTCCGATCTCAGCATTCATCACATGTGGCGGGTCCCCGCCCCTTGGGACCGACGCCGATGTCGAAAGGCTCTTGTGTGTTCCGAAACTTTCTGCGAAAGGGCTAAATGGTAGTGGGGTGTATGTCGCAGTGGTCGATACAGGAATCAATATGCAGTATCTCAATTCGCGAGGCAAACATCCTGCTTTTGACGCCATCCACAGTTGGGTCCCCCGCGCTGGTTTGATACCGGGATC
Source organism: Pirellula sp. (assembly GCA_031412875.1). Classification (GTDB taxonomy): domain Bacteria; phylum Planctomycetota; class Planctomycetia; order Pirellulales; family Pirellulaceae; genus JBKCUI01. The sequence goes on from JANODW010000358.1 coordinate 6,437, forward strand.
TCTGCCGGTGGGCCATGGAACCATGTGCGCATTCGACGTTTGCATTGCTGCACCCAAATGCACATTGCTTGATATCGCAGTACTGCAATCGACAGCCCCCGGCGGATCCGTGATGGACGGATTGCTTAGCGACGCGGTGAGAGCTTATGCCCATCTGCGCGCGTTTTGGCGATCACTCGCGAACAGAAAAGCGTTGGTCGTCACGAATAGCTGGGGTATGTTCCATCCCAACTGGGATTTTCCAGTTGGTCATCCAGGAAACTATAGCAACAATGCCAATCATCCATTCAATCGAATTGTCGGTACGCTGGAGCGCGAAGGGGCGGATATTTTGTTTGCTGCGGGCAATTGCGGTAACGAGTGTCCTGACGGTCGATGCAGTGGAGTGGTAAACGCTATTTACGGCGCCAACTCTCATCGAGCAGTTATGTCCGTAGCTGGAGTGGATACAGCCCGAAATCGTGTTGGGTACTCAACGAAAGGCCCGGGGAGATTGGCTCCCAACAAACCCGATATTTCTGGATACACGCACTTTAAAGGATCGGGAGTCTATCCTGCGGATAGCGGTACGTCTGCCGCCACCCCTGTTGTTGCAGGCGTGGTTGCTGCGGTCCGCACACGCAAAGCCTATCGCCCACTCATTCCTACAACATGGCCTAGGGCAATTCGAACGCTGTTGTTTAGAACAGCGATTGATAAGGGAGCACCTGGTTATGACCTGGAATATGGCTGGGGAGTCGTTGATGGATGCAAATTATCAAGTGTTGTCTTTGATACGGCGAGTGGAAAGGAATCCACGAAAAACATGGATGGTGCAGAAGACGCAAAAACAAGAGACGACGTTGTACCCAGTTCGGGTCCGGCTGGGGAAGACTTAGACGGCAGCAATTCCACGCCCATTACACCACAAGCCATTGCTGGACCAACTGGAAACTTATTTTTCCGCCTCAGCCGAGATTCGGCCCCAGGCAGAAACATACACACAATCAGCGGATTACCCAGCGGGACGAAAACAATCAGTATTTGGGTCACAGAATGGGTACAACCAAATAATTCCCATGCGGGTGGAGCGATTTTTTCAACAAGTAGCGTACAGTTGTTTGAGAATGGAACGAAGTGCAGATTTATTTTCGACATGAACTGGGGGTCTCATTTGCCAACGGGGGTACAATTGATTTTCGGCTCCTAATTGTTTCCTTCTGTTTGACGTGCGCACGTACTTAAGCCTAAATTTACACTGAGCCTGGGGATGGCAAATGCCGTCCTCAGGATTGACTGTTTAAAGGGATCGTGCTAACGGCTAGATTCAGAATTCAAAATGAGAACGGGAATTGTAAAAATGAAGGTCATGATGACGATACGATCGGAGACACCTCCGAGTCTGCAGAGAATTCAAGAGTTGTTTGGGCTTCAAGAGTCGGACTTGGATATAGAGTTTGGCGTCCTTGAAGTCGACCCTCAAGAACATCTTTTTACTTTTATGGTCGAAGAAGAAAAAGCAAAGCAAATCTCCGAAAACGAAAGTTGGATAGTAGGAGGTCCATTTTCAAATCCAAAGATAGAACCGTTCGGGCCACCACAATGAAGTTGAAGCGTACATTTCTATGGTAACCTAGAAAGCATCGCCTCAGGTTTCGCGATCGCTTCTGGGCCTTCCCGATTCAATCGACCAAAATGTAGGACGCTTTCTTTGCGTTGCTCGGGGAATTCGATACCGTCGGGATTGGTAAAGAATGCTCTGCCGTAGAGTGCCATTCTTGCATTGCCTTTAAAAAAGGGGCAGCGTACTGTTACTGTTTTGGGATGACGACCTCGGCGCATTGACCGAAAAAGAGGAAGACCGTAAACAACGGCTGCTGTCTGTGGAACTTGATTCATGGAACGCAGTGGCATCGATATCGTCGGTCGATGGGCCATGTCCATATCACATCTTAAGCTTGCGCCGCGAAGAGATGCAAAGAGGAGCAAGACCAAAACTGAGAATTTGATTTCTCCGGGTCACCTATGATTGCATGCGGCTTTCCATTTGAAAACTACCATAGCGTTGGTAACTCAAGATTCGTTTAAGATTTCTGCGAGAAGCTTGGTGACACGTCTCAAAGCTGAGACGGACTCAGGGAGTCTAGCGAATGTTCTTTGCGCGTTCATGGCATTGCAACGCTATGTTCTAAAAAGGCAAAGCAGTATGTGGACAACCACTACAGCAATTGCACTTCGATCGGTCCCGAGAGTCAATCGCGGCGAGAACCATTCGCTCGCCGATCGCGGTTCACTTCGCAAAGATGGATGGCCCTTTGTTGTGCCCGTTCCTTTGTTGTGCCCGTTCGACGAAACAGCAACGTCGTGGGCTTGTCCCCGACGTTGCAAGCTTTGGTGTCCTATAAGCGACCGCCCACACAAGAGACCTCTAGTACGCCAAAGCTGCGTGCGTCGGGGGCAAGCCCCGAACGCACGAAAAACGCCTCCCGTTCGCGTACCCTCCCCTCTGCGTCTCCAGCTAATCTGGTCTCCAGCCGATCGGGGCTTGTCCCCGACGGCTGCAGCTTTGGCGTACTAAGCACTGGAAGGATCGGTAACCAACACGGCATTTACGAATATTTCGACCCTCACGCCGTTACAAAGCTCGAATCTTGATATGAGCCAAGTAAATCATCTGACCTCCGTTTCGAATGAGGCGGTCAACCGACGCATACCCTTCGCAAAGATGGATGGCCCCTTTGTTGTGCCCTCCCCTGGAATCAAGCGGCCTAGATTGTTTCAATCGTACGCTCTGAAAGGTTTCATGGTTGAGGCTTTCCGATGGACTGCAGTTGCGATAAAAGTTCCTTCACCGTTTCGGGATGCTCACTGGCGACATCATGAGTTTCTTCCGAGTCCCGGTCGTGGTCGTACAGTTCGATTTGATCGTCGCTCCATCGCGTTAGTCTCCAGCGGGCGGTGCGGATACTCTGCCCGTACAATTTTGGACCTCGCGTGACGAGCGTGAACGCTGCGTCCTTAACTTTGGCATCGGGCGACTTCAGCATAGATCGCAGGCTGAACCCTGGCACTTCATGAGGGATCTTGAGTCCGCAAAAATTAGCGACTGTCGGATAGAGATCGATGAACTCCACCAGTGAGCGACTGGTCTGACCTCCTGGCATGCCAGGAGCCGCGATCACGAGTGGTGCCCTGCATGAACGTTCGAAAAGAGTATTCTTGTTCCACCAATGGCGTTCGCCGGTGTGGTACCCGTGATCGCCGACGAAGATGACGAGCGTGTTGTCCCAGAGTTTGTTCTTGTCGAGCGCATCGAGTACTCGACCGAGTTGCGCATCCATGAAACTTGTGCCCGCGCAGTACGCTCGGAACAGCTCCCGCCATTCGTCGTCGGTAAATTTGGCGAAGGCTTCAGCGTATGCCCCAAATCCGACAGCCTCCTTGCGTGCCGCGGTGGTGGTTGACGGATCGCGCCAAGGCTTCAGCGACTCGGGTGGATACAGATCGAAATATTTCTTTGGCGCGATAAAGGGATCGTGCGGCTTCATGAATCCGCAACCGATAAACCAAGGTGTATTGCCGAGTTCGTTAATCTTCGCCACCGTCGCGGCGGCGATTTGGCCATCGGGTTGGTCGTCGTCTGTGCCTTCGGCCGCTCCCCATTGGCACCAATTAAGTGCTCCACCGGTGACGTTACGACCCGCGAGCATTTTGCGGCCGAGTTGCGTTGCCTCAAAGGATTGCGCGGTGTGCCATGATTTGCCAGCGTCCATCCACAACGCCTTTTGGTTCACATCCTTGCCGCCACCGAGGTGATAGAGTTTTCCGAAGGCATGCGATTGCCAGCCCGCTTCCTTGCAAAGCTGCGGCATGGTGACAACGTTGGGCATGTTGACGCGAAGGCGGGTGTCGTTGCCAACGATGCCTGTCTGCTCCGCTCGCAGTCCGCTCATCATGCTACTCCGGCTTGGATTGCAAACTGGGTACTGAACATAGGCGCGTTCGAACGTCGTTCCGCGAGCGCGCAGTCGATCGAGGTTCGGTGTTTTGACCGCTTCGCGAGTGAATGCGCCACCGTAGTCACGGAAGTCATCCGCCATGATGAGCAATACGTTTGGCCGTTCAGCGGCAAGGCCAATGTTTGCGAGGAATGCAAAGAACGTCACAAGGTTCAGGAATCGCATAGTTGAAGAAGATTGCTTGAAGGAGATGGATGTCGTTTCGAGACTACGAGCGATGCCAATCGCTACCTGTCTTTGTCCTCGGTCTTGATGTATTCCACGGGTAGTGTGCCGACCCATGTAACCGCTTTGCCACGGCACGCATGCGGATCGATTTCATGGTTGTTTCGCTTTCTTCTTTTGCGGAGCTATATCATTGCTCTTGGGGCCGTAGTCTGCACCGCTGAGACTATTCTCGACCGAGGCTTTCCAGGCCTCGAGGGCGGCGGTCATTTGTGCGACCCGTTCGGGCTGCTGAGCAGCGAGGTCTGTGGTTTCCTTAGGGTCTTTTGAAACGTCGTAGAGCAGCAGCGGACTGTCAGCCTCATCAGCCGCGGCGTTCTTGTTTTTCTTCAAAGCCTTTCCGGAAACGTTTGTGTGCAGCTTGTAGGGCCATTCGAGCCATGCCGCGTGGCTATGATGCTCGCGGGCGTTGCTCCAAAACGGTATTGGCTTGCTGCGAGTCTCCGTTTTGCGATCGAGCATTGGGATCAAGCTCACGCCATCCAGTGGCTGGATCTGAGATGATGGTGCGATGCCGGCGGCTTCGAGCACGGTCGGATAGATGTCGAGTGTGGAGCATGGTGCCTCGCTGGTGAAGGGATGTGCAATGCGAGCGGGCCATTCGACTAGGCATGGCACGCGTAAACCTCCTTCCCAGAGCTGGCCTTTCTGACCACGAAGATTGCCTGTCGATTTCGGACCTTCGTGGCCTCCGTTGTCGCTGTTGTACCAAAGCAGCGTATTGTCCGCGACCTTCAGCTCTCGAAGGGCAGCTCGCAGTCGGCCCACATTGCGATCTACCGCTGTGATCTCGCCGAAGTAGTTTTGTTCGGCTTCGGAAAGTGTGCTATAAGGGGCTTTGTCGGCTGGCAACGCTATGTGCGGCACGTGGGGCGATCCGAACCACACAACCGTGAGGAAAGGTTTGTCCGCAGCGGCTTGCTTGCGGATGAATTTCAAAGCTTCGTCGGTGGTGATGTCGGAGCTGTCGCCGTGAAACTTTTCCGGCACGCCCTGGCGTCCCAAGACCGGGTCGAGATCGAAAAAGTTGTCGGCTGAGACCCACTCATCAAAACCGAGCTTTCCAGGTGAGAGTGGATCATCCGCTAGGATCGCGCGACCAGGTATCGAGGTAGTGTTTTTGTCGCCGTTCTTGCCGTTGAGATGCCACTTGCCAAAGTGCCCCGTCGCGTACCCCGCCGACTGCAAGACCCTGGCGACGGTCAACTCCTGGATCCGAATGGGTGCTCCAGGGCTGAAGGTGCCCATGCGGTGCGGATGCCGCCCGGTCATGATGCTGGCGCGTGTCGGCGAGCAGTTGAAGTGAGCGGTATAGAATCGATTGAGCCGCATGCCGCTTTTCGCGAGATCATCGAGATTCGGTGTTTTGAGTTCCGGGTGACCGTTGTATCCGGTGTCGCCCCATCCTTGATCATCAGCCATGATGAGGACGATATTAGGCTTGGCCTCCGGCTCCGCAGCGTCAAGTGCAGCCCAAGTTGTGAGGGCGAGGGCCAATGGTAGAAAGTGAGAGCGCTTCATGGAATGCCTTCTTTGATTAAGAACTGGACTTTAACATCATTGAGATAGTGAACCGTCTTGGGCGAGGATTCGTCGGCCATCGATGCCGCCAACGAAATGACTAAGCTCTGAGTGCAGTGCGTGATCCAACATATTCTATCCATTCCAAATCGCCTTTGCGCGAAACGGCTCCCCCGTTGCGGCGTCAGCGTTTCCTTTTCAAAACTCTCGGCTCAACTCGGAATGCGTATAATGGCTTCCGTTCTTACTCGTGGAATCACCGACGCAAAACCACCGTCGCGATAAGGGGAGCGGCAGACTGAAAAACGGACGGGACAAAGGTCCCATCCTACGGTAGTAATGATCCCGCCGCTCGATTAATTAGGCAGTTTGATTACTAGGGCCGCAATGATTTGGCCGAACAAGGTTCCGTCGGGCCGCTTTGCGAGTGCGTTCGAGCCACATGCCGGAGTCGGTGCGACAAGCCAACACAAGTGGAGTAGATCAACGAAGCGGAAGAACGAAGCGGAAGCCGGAGAAATGGACATTGCAAACTCCATCTCACCGACCGTCGGTTTTGGCCGTCGGTTTTGACCGATGAGGACAAACGTCAAATCACTTCAGACAAACAAAAAACCACGGTTTCCTGCGAAACCGTGGTTCTGAAAGTGGAGGTATGGGGACTTGAACCCCAGGCCTCTTGCATGCCATGCAAGCGCTCTCCCAACTGAGCTATACCCCCAACGATTGGTCGGCTAGAGAGTATACGTACCTGCAACGCGTGTCAAGTTGTCAAGATTGAGCGTTGGGTTGGAGCGTTGGGATTGACGGGGGGCGGGTACAATGCTTGCAACACTCCTTTAAAATGCTCGCTCCTCTTTCAAATTCCATTCTTCAGCGACTCATGTCGATGCCATCCAACACTTTGCCCCTTGCCGATCCGATGAGCGCCGAACCACTTCGGTTTGCAGTTGTGGGAGCTGGAATTAGCGGGCTTGCCGCCGCTTGGTATTTGGAGCGACTCGTTCCCTCCGCGCAGGTCGACGTTTTCGAATCGGCTCAACGGGTTGGCGGGGTGATTCAAACCCATTGCGCTCCCCCGTTTCTCAATGAACTCGGCGCTGACAATTTCGCGACCCTCGTTCCCGACGCCTTGCGACTGGTCGAAGAAATGGATTTACGCCATGACTTCATTTCTCCGAAAGCCGACAACCGCTTTGCGCAAGTCGTGCACCATGGAAAGGTCATGCCCATTCCCACCGGCTTCTCGTTGATGCAGCCAACCAACCTTAGGTCTGTTCTCTCCACTCCCGTCTTATCCCTCTCCGGAAAACTTCGAACGCTCGCCGAGTATTTTGTGCAAAAGCGGTCCAGCCCCGAGGATGAAAGCGTCGAATCGTACGCCGTTCGGCGACTGGGGCGGGAGTGCTTCGATCGACTTGTCGAGCCGATCGTTGGCGGTATTTTTACCGCGCGGGCTGAGACACTCAGCATGCAAGCCGCAATGCCTCAATTCGTTGCCATGGAGCGGGAATTCGGTGGGCTTATCCGGGGCTCGCTCGCAAAACAGAGAAATCAAAGCCAAGCCGAGCGCTCCGCACGCCAAGCGACCGGCGCGCGCTACGATCAATTCCTCGCGCCCAAGCAAGGGATGTCGTGGTGGCTAAACCATATCGCCCATTCGCTGCGCCGCCCCGTCCAGTTTAATAAACAAGTGACCGGCCTCTCCAAAGACCCAGATGGAAAATGGGTCCTCGCCTTCCACAAATCCGGGTCCGCAGGCGAGCCCTCCGAAGGCGCGTCCAATTACCATGCCGTATGCGTGGCCCTGCCAGGCCCTCGGGCGGCTTCCTTGCTCAAGACAACCATGCCACAGGTTGCCGATCGCTTGGATCGTATTCCCTATGCTTCGTCTGCCGTGGCGGTCCTCGCGTTGCCTCGCAGCGAGATTCCGCCCAGCGCCCTTTGCTTTGGCGTGGTTGTACCCAAGCTGGAGCACCGCGATTGCTTGGCGATTAGCCTGGCCAGCGAGAAGTACGAGGGGAGATGCCCCAACGACCTCGTTTTGGCAAGAGTATTTATGGGAGGAGCCATTCGCCCAGAATTGATGGACCAAAGCGACGATGCCTTGATCGGGCTCGCCAGGAAAGAGGTCAAGGAACTCCTGGGCGCTGGGAGTTTGCCCAGATTTCAAACCATCGTCCGTTGGAATGAAGCCATGCCCCAGTACTTGGTCGGCCATCCCAAACTGGCTGCATCGATCGAGCAATCGATCGCCCAAGAGCCCACCCTCCGGTTGATCGGAAACGCCCTCGAAGGGGTCGGAATCCCGCAGTGCATTCGGCTGGCTCGCCAAGCCGCCGAACATTTCGCAGCCACCTTCCAATCGCCTTCCGCAGCGCGTCCGTAAAGAATCGGTCCCCAACGCATTCGCTCGTTTCGGTTTTGCCAGCCGATCGCTTGGGCTCAAATTGCATCCGGCCCAATTTGTTCGGAAAAGGGGCCGAAAGTTCAGGAAAGGTGTTTGTTGGCCGCTCTCACCTTGCGATATACTTGGAGGTCGGGCTGAAATCCCCATTTCGGTCGCTCCCATTCCGACCCTTTTCTTCTCTCTCTGCTTTTTTGCTGGAGGCTAACCATGGACCAGCCAATGCGCGAATTCACCGATTTAATGCTCACTCGTGGGATTATTTCGCTCGACCAGCTCTCTGAAGCCAAATTGATCTCCAAGAAAGAGAACAGAGCGATCGGTCAGGTTTTGACCAGCCTCGGATACGCTTCTGGCGAAGAAGTCACCCAGTCGATCGCGGAATTCTACAAGTTCGAATATTTCGATCTGTCCACCATCCGGATCCCAGATCACGTCATCCAACTCGTTCCAGAATCCGTCGCTCGCGAAAACAAAATCATCCCGGTTTCCGATGAAGACGAAACGATCAAAGTCCTCGTTTCCGACCCCTTTGATATCGAGACTATTGAAAAACTACGATTCATTTTGAACCGTAAAGTGGAAACGGCTTTGGCTCCCCAGGAGCAAATTCAAGAGGCGATCAACAAGTACTACGGACAGGTCGAGGGGGAATCGGCCGACTCGATGTTGCAAGAGTTTACCGACACTCAGATTGACTTCACCGAAACCGAAGAGGACAAGGCGCAGGCGGAGGAGGGTGCTGACGAAAATAGCGCACCGGTCGTGCGGCTCGTCCAGTACATGATCCAAGAAGCAGTGCAATTGCGAGCGTCGGACATTCACGTCGAGCCCTTTGAGGATCGCGTACGGATTCGTTATCGAATTGACGGCACCTTGGTTGAGAGAGATAGCCCACCTAGACGATTGCTCGGGGCGATCCTTTCCCGTATCAAGATTTTGGCCAAGATGGATATTGCGGAACGCCGCCGTGCTCAGGACGGTCGAATCACGATCACGGTGGGGGAAAAAGAGCTCGACTTGCGTGTCAGCGTCATCCCGACCAACCACGGTCAGTCGACGGTCATGCGTTTGCTTGACAAAGACAACATCAAGGTTGGGGTCAAGCAACTGGGTCTGGGCGACCGGGACTTCAAGGTCTTCACCAGCTTAATTAAGCGGCCTAATGGTATTTTGTTGGTGACGGGCCCAACGGGATCTGGGAAAACGACGACTCTGTACGCGGCGCTAAATGCCCTGAATCGACCCGACCGAAAGATTATCACGGCGGAAGACCCGGTCGAATATTATTTGCCGGGCATCAATCAGGTCGAGGTGCGGCACAACATTGGGCTCGATTTCGCGCGGATTATCCGGGCCATGTTGCGACAGGCACCCAACATCATCTTGGTGGGTGAGATGCGAGATACTGAAACCGCCCAGATGGGTATCCAGGCCAGCCTAACTGGACACTTGGTATTTAGTACGCTACACACGAACGATGCGCCCAGTGCTGTAACTCGAATGACCGACATGGGAGTGCCTGGGTACATGGTCGCGAGCTCCGTTATCGCCGTTATGGCTCAGCGATTGGTTCGCAAGATTTGTACTCGTTGCAAGCATCCGATCACGTTGAGCGAGGCGGTTTTGCAGGACGCCGGATTGCCGATGGAGGTGGTTCCGTTTGCGAAATTTTCGAAGGGCAAGGGCTGTCCTTATTGCCAGAAAAAGTGCTATCGCGGGCGGATCGGTATTTATGAATTGATGGTGGTCAACGGTCGATTGCGGGAGTTTATGTTCTCTGGCCAGTCGTCCGCCGTTCTGCGAGAGGAAGCCATAAGGGCTGGCATGACAACACTTTACTGCGACGGGTTGCGAAAAGTGATCAATGGAATCACCACGATGGACGAGGTTTACAAAACGGCCAAAAAGACCGAGCAGGAGCACATCGCCATCGAGAAAGTAATCAGAGAAGTACTGGGATAGAGCGAGCCGAGTGCGTTTCTAAAAACTGCGTGAAAGGTGCGGCCGAACGGGCTGCACCTTTTTTCGTTTTATGCCTCGCGCTGGAGCGTTCGGACGGTTCCGGTTCGCAGGTTCATTCGCAGGTTCAAGGGTGGAGAGCTTGCCCGCAAGGCAGTTTTGTGGTGTGGGGATCGGGAGTTCGTTTTTTCGCAAACGCCGGGAATTAATGGAGTAAAGATTCTTCCAAGGGGGGAGGCTGACTACAATCGATCTGGCACAGAAAATTCGTTCAACGCTG
>JANODW010000359.1:0-3158 GCA_031412875.1 Pirellula sp.
GTCACCGGATTTTGGTTCTTTGTGATGGCTTCCATCGGTGGATGGATCGGGCTGGACGGGACGCAAGCTTTGATCGCTCGATTTACGGTGTTTTGTCTGTTCTGTATCCCCGTCAGCGGCTTCATTTGCATGTGTGGGATCGCGATATTAACCATGACTGCGAACCGGTCCAAACGCGTTCAAGAGTGGCCGTTCGCAAAGCTCACCGAGTCGTTCGGCGAGTGCGCGATGGTTTTTGTCTCGGTCCTCGTCGCCAGCATACCTGGAGGAATGTTGGGGGTCGTTTTGAATTCGCTCGATGCCAACCCCTTGGTTTCGATGGCCATCATCATGATTGGGATTTGGGCGATCACTCCGATTTTGTTGCTGTCGATGATCGACAATAGCTCCCTCTTTGAACCTTATTCCAAAGCGGTTTGGCTTTCTATCAAGAGCCGCGCTGAAGCTTGGGGCGCAATGTATATGCAAACGGGGATGGCCTTTGTCGCTACCTTTATGCTGCTGTCGCTAACCAGCTTTCAAGGTCGGGTGGGAGAATTCTTTTTTGGCCTGTTTCTTCCCGTCGCCTGTTTCTTTCAATTCAGTCAGTACGGTGTCCTGGCAGGTCGAATCAGCGACCTTACGGAAATGGGCTTCGAAGGAGATTTCTCGGACGATTGATCGCCATAGGACGGATTGCATGAAAAAAGGCTGTCGGCAAAAGAGAGCCGACAGCCTTTGTGATTCCGATGGACGGATGGTCTACGCCTATAGGTAGCCTGGCAAAATTATGCCGATGTTTCACCCAAGATGTAGTGCACGAACTTGTTGATCTCCAAGCCATTGGACTTGGCGTATTGGCCCACGCTTTGTTTATCATCCTTCACAAAAGGCTGTTCGAGCAGCACACGTTCTGCGAAGAATTGCTTTAGGCGTCCATCAACCATCTTGTCGACAATCGCTTCTGGCTTGCCCTCTTTGAGTGCCATTTCGCGAAGAGCCGTTCTTTCCGCAGCGACGATCGATGGATCGAGTTCGCTGGCGGACAGAGCTGCTGGACGCATCGCAGCGATATGCATTGCGATGTCCTTGGCGGCGACGTCATTGGTTCCCTTGAGTGAGAGCAGCACTCCTGCAACGGTGGTGGCATTGTGGCTATAACCGCCACTTGCACCATCGATTCGTACCATGCGACCCAAATCGAAACGCTCGCGGATCCGATTAAAGAGTTCGTCTCGCTGTTCGCCGACGGTTACGCCAGGCTTGGACGGCGACGGCTGCTTGAGCAACTCTTCGTGCGTCTTTGCGTCGCTCTTGGCGAGCGCTTCGGCAAAGTCGTTTGCCAACTGAATGAACTCCGCATGGCCCGCGACTGGCGCGCTTTCGCATTTCAGCTCAACCATTGCACCGGCCGATTTATCGCTTCCGGAGAAAAGTCCGAACCTACCGAATGCGGTCTCTCGGTCTGCTCGCTTCTCGCCGAGCTTGATCCCCTTCTCTCGCAAAATCGCGATGGCCTTTTCTTCGTCGCCGCCCCCTTCGACTAGGGCTGCTTTGCAGTCCATCAAGGGCAAACCGGTTCTTTCGCGCAGTGCCTTTACTGCTGCAGCAGAGATTTCTGCCATTTCTAAAACTCTCCTAAAAACAAATGCCAACCGAAATGATATATGTCAAAAACCAATTGGCATTGGAACCATCAAGAGTTCCAATGCGTGGAGCCAAGCCTTTGCTCAGCCGGTGCGATCCAGGAACAACAGCCGATGAGGCCGTTGTCCTTTAAGCCATGTCTTCCGCTTTCGCCACCATCTCGCTGGTAGGATCGGGTGCGTTGCCCATGGTCTTGAGCAGTTCGGGATTCTCCGCCTTGCCCGCAAGGACGGCATCCGCCAATTGCTTCATGATCAAGTCGATCGACCGGATGCCGTCATCGTTTCCTGGGATTGGCAAATCGATTTGGGTCGGATCGCAATCGGTATCGATCAGTGCGACGGTCGTGATGCCCAGCGACTTGGCTTCGCGTACGGCATTCTTTTCTTTCTTGGGATCGACGATCACCAGGCATTCCGGCAATCGGTTCAACGAACGAAGGCCGTTCAGGTTTCGATAGATCTTTCGATACTCGCGATTCAAGCTCGACTGCATCTTCTTGGAGTATTCGTTGATCTTCTCGCTGTTCATAATGACTTCGAGCTCTTCGAGCCGAGCCATTCGATCGCGAACGGTTCGGAAGTTGGTCAACGCACCACCGAGCCAACGCTCGCTGACAAAAGGCATTCCGCATCGGGTTGCCTCGCGCTGAATCACTTCGGATGCTTGTCGTTTCGTGCCGACAAACAGTACCAACGAACCACCATTGGCAACTTGATTGAGGTACTTTTTCGCTCGCAACATTCCGCGAAGCGTCTCGCGAATGTCGATGATGTGGATGAGATTCTTGCGCCCGTAGATGTAGGGTTCCATCTTGGGATTCCAGCGGCTCACGCGGTGTCCGAAGTGCGCGCCGGCTTCAATCAACTTTTGTACGATCTCGTTGGCCATAAGTTCTCCTCTGTTTTTTATGCTTCCAAAGCAATGCTAACAATCGATTGGCCGTCGATCATGCACAGGATTCCAGGCGTTCAAGAGCGCGGCTGGGGATCCTTCTGCTTATGTTGGAAAGCGGTACCCAATGCCTCAAAGTATTCCGGCGAAGCCGCAATGGCTTCAAAAACCAAACACTCTGCTGACAGTGGACCGCAAAGAGTACCTTCAAAGGGTATTTGCCGTCAACCGAAAACCTGAAATTAGCCGGTTTCCCTTTTGTCCGTGCGATCGACTACAAAACGTTGTAGCCCAGAAGGTTAAGTTTCTTTTTCAGGGCAGCTTTTGCGGGTGCCTCTCCGTGCACCAACCGGATTTCCGCAGGTTTTTTTGCAATCCCCTGAACGAAACGGAGCAAATCAGACTGGTCCGCATGGGCCGAGTAACCGCTGAGCGTGACGGTTTTTGCGTGGACCTCCACTTCCTGATGGTCGATCCAGACTTTGTTTGCTCCTGGGCGGCAATTTTGGATTTCTCGACCGAGCGTGCCGGTTCCTTGGAATCCCACAAACAAAATATCGGTCGTTTCTCGCCCCAAAAACGCCTTAAGGTAATCCACCACGCGGCCCCCCGTACACATGCCGCTCCCTGCAATGACG
>JANODW010000360.1:0-24016 GCA_031412875.1 Pirellula sp.
CTCAATTGAATTCAAGGACCGGATGTCCAGGGATTGCAATGCGCGTGCCGTAGGTACATCGCTGTATTGAAATGGGGTGGATGAAACTCCTGCGATTCAGAGTTGCACACTTCCGGATAAAAACTGTGCCAAACTGTCAACCGCACACATGAATGCCTCGTCTCACGCCAAAACAGTGAATCGACCAAAATCCCTACTTACGATTTGTTTCGAGTTCGTGGAAAGTGTAGGTCTTGCTTTTGGGAAGGCGGCAAGCGACGGATAGCGCCACGGGTTGCAAATTGGCACTAGTTTTGCTTTGAGTGTTTGAAGTCTCACCTCGACGCTACGGAAAACAGGAAGATCTCAAATCTGCCGGAAGCGACTCCCTCCGCAAAGATTAAAACATTGGGGATGAAGTCGCACCCGGCAGGTGCGACCTACGGGCGCGTTGCGGAAGGTTGGTCTTGGGCGCTGACTGGGAATCGCTGTTAATCTCCCAATCCATGGATGGTATTGTGAATCACACCCTCGGTCGGCAATCCCGTTTCCGTACGAAACGCGAATTTGATCTCCATGCACCATGTCGGTGCTAACTCATCCACTACCATCACAAGCGATTTCCTGTCCGCGGAGAGATTCGTCGCAGTTACCTCTAACTTCTTCTCATTGAAATGGTCCGAACCATACTTCTTGGTTCGCTTCAATGACCAGGACTTGATGGCAATGCTCTTTGGATCGATCGAGCTCGGATCGAGCGGTTCTGCAAACGTTAAAACCAAGCCCGATTTTTTCGCTTGCAAGCCGACGGGCAACACGACTCTCTCGCCCGTTGCTCGCAGTCGGTATAGCCCGCCGGGTCGGGTCGCGTTTCCTGCCCATGCAAACATGCCGCAGAGGTAGAGTTGCTGGTCTTGTGGTCGAAAACGGCCTCGCATGACACCCGTCGGAAACAGCGGGATCGGCAACTCAATCATCCCTCCTTGTCGCACTCCGCCCACTTGTTCATGCAACACCGAGAACACCTTGCCGTAGCCATAGGACAGATTAAGCAAACTTCCATGGAGCGATTTCCATTTGGGGCTATCTACCCAAAGCAATTCCGCCGGTGAACGATCGAACGCATTGGTGATCCAACACAGAGGTGGCTCCATCGCCGAGTCCGACTCGTCGGTCACATCGTGATAGCCAAACATGTTCCCGTAGAAATTCGGCTTTCCGTTTGCATTCAGGGTCACCCAGTTGATTCGATTTTTTGGATTCCAAAACCCTTCTTGGTCGGTGACCACAAACGAACCATCAGGATTGAGGCAAACGCCATTCGCTGCACGAAATCCAGTCGCAATGATGTCCGTACGCGAACCATCCGGGGTCACTCGTAACAACGTTCCGTGCTGGGGCACCACGGCGACCAACGCGTGCCGACCTGATTTTGCATAATAGAAATTGCCAGCCTCATCGACTTGCAATCCCATCGCGAACTCATGGAAGTGCTCGGTGACCTGATGGTCGTTGTTTAAGCACTGATAAAAATCAATTTCACCGTCGCCGTTCAAATCATGGAGCACGGCGAGTTGGTCGCGACAAGTGACGTGAATCTTCTCGCGGATGACTTTTAACCCGAGCGGCTGATACAACCCGGAAGCGATGCGTTGCCATTTCAAGTTATCGGGCTCGCCGTCCATACGCACATGCCAGACATCCCCATCCCACGTGCAAATCGCCATACTGCCGTCGGCAAAAAAATCCAAACCCGAGAACCGCATTTGAGCCAACCATGGATTGGATTCAGGAGCCGTGAGCGTATCCACTGCAAACGGTCCCTTGTCGAAGGTTGTAGCCACCTTGGTTTCTAAAATCTGTGGCCATCTAGCCGGACCGCCTTGGGTAAGCCTCTTGAGATCGAAGGATACGCCTGCCATCTCGGATGCAACCAACTTGGCTTGTTTGTCCAAGCTCAAAGAATCGCCGGTTTTACTCGTCATCCATATAGCGAATTGAATCGGTTGACTTCCCGCTGCTATTCTGACTCGCAGTTTCCCATCTGCGTTGGCCCAAGTTACCGTCTGCTCGATTGGCAACAAGCCTGCGCGCACATTTTCTGTCGCAATCGCAATCGGTGATTCTTTGTTCCCAACAACCTCGACGAATCCTCCCTCAGGTGTTTCGTCCAGTTGCAGGACCAGTTCGCGATCGCGTGGACCGACATTGAAAGTCCTTAAAAAAGTTGTCGGGAGTTTTGAGTTGGCGTTGGAGACGGCGCTGGGCGACTCCAGCACTTCTGTGTTTCCAACGGTATACGAAAAGACCACTTTCGAACCGTGGTGATAGAGACCACGGAACTTGCCCCACGCTCTGGGCAACGGGCCATAACGACGCTTGTCACGTCCCTCCACTCGCTGGTCGTCAACAAACGATCCGCTGGACGGATCGGCCCAACCCGGACCGTTTCCATTTGCCAAGACAACTTCTCCGCTGACACGTGGATGGACTTGATGCTCACCGTTGAGTTGGATATCTCGCCAATCGATAAATCGAGATCCCTTGCCATCTTCCTTGGCATGCCATGCTGCCGATACTCGTAGTGTATCGGTATCAAAGACCATCCATTGATCGCCTCTGGAAACCCCGCCAGCGCCCGAATCCAGTCGGACGGCTGTCCCCTTGTAGGCGATGTTAAGAGATCCGCCTGGTGTTTCGTAGCAGTGTGTTAGACTCGGGCCGTAGTCCATCGCGCTCCAAGCTTCGATCTTGCTGGGTTCAGGGCCGCGAGTGTCCCCTTTTGGCAAACTTGCCAGGTAACTCGAATCCGTTGTTGTGAGCTGCGATGGATTATGAGGACGAAGGAACGTCTCGCGAATGTAGTGAATCACATCGTATTTTTGCGATGGAACCATCCACGTCTGCGCAGGCATAAAACCAAAGCCACGAGTTAACGTTCGATACATCGATAAAGGATCCACTCCATTCTTGAACTTGCCCTCCGCGAATCGCAATGCGGTTGGGAGTGAACCGGCCTGTTCTTTCGTCCCATGGCAATTGCCACATACTCGCTGATAGATTTTCTCTCCGCGAGCCAACGAATCCGCATTCCAATCCCGGACGAATCCCGCGTGATCGATTCGCTCTTCGTACTCAGGCAGTTGCAATGCGAGCAACGACTCGGCGGGTTGAAGCTCCTTGGCGCGCGACACACCACCATCTCTGATTTCGATGAGATAACGAATCAAATCGAGAAACTGTTGTCGGCTGGCAAGCTGATTGATTTGACCAGCCGGCATCATCGACTGCGTTTGGCTAACGAAACTCTCAACATCTTTTTTCAGGATGGTTATCAGTTGGTTGTTTCCATCGCGCAACACGACTTTGTCGTCCGTTCGCTCCACAAGCAATCCAGTCAACGATTCGCCGTCAGTGGTCAAGACGCTCGCCGTTTCAAATCCTTTACGAATGGACTTCGAGGGTTCCAAAACCGCTTCGACGATCCCTTCGTTGGACAGTGGCTCTCGGGTGTTGGCCAAGTTCGGTCCTAAACCGATTTGAATTCCGTCGCCGACCGAATGGCATCTAGCACAAGCCATCGAAGGCTGAAAGAAAACGATCGCGCCTCGTATCGCATCCCCCTCGCGCATAGCACTGTTTGCAAGTTCCTGAGGCGAGATTCTTTTTAGCTCTTCCTCCAAGGTTTGAGCAAATGCCGGCGTTGCAAAGCAACATGCATGGAAGCAAAGAGCGATCAAACCAACGTGCAATTGAAAAAGGGGACGAATCATTGAAGAAATGGGGTGGGAGTTTGTGAGGGTTGTAATGATCTGGCCCATGGAGGGACGCAGTTGATGGGGGACTCGCCCCCGCACCTGCATTTGGTTCGAAAACAGACTACAATAGTACTACCCACCCGCGCTCAGTGCACCCCCCCGCCTATCCCGAGAAACCGATGTTTCCCAGTTTCGAAAGATTGACCAACTTCTCCGCTGCGTTCGGCCTTGCGATGTCCCTCTTTGCTTTCACGGCCACCGCAGCGGTTCGGGGAGAAGTGGACTTCAATCGTCAAATACGTCCCCTCTTGGCCGAGTTCTGCTTGCATTGCCACGGGCCAGATGCCAACCAGCGCAAAGCAGATTTGAGATTGGATATCGAACACGACGCGAAAAGATCATCGATTGTCAGCCATAAGTCCGACGAGAGCGAACTCATGCAGCGTGTTTGTTCGACGGACGCAGACTCTGTGATGCCGCCGCCGTCGACCGGAAAATCGCTCACCAAGGCCCAATCGGACCTTCTCAGGCAATGGATCGATGAGGGAGCAAAGTATTCAGACCATTGGGCTTTTGAGCCAATATCAACATCCCAAGATTTGCTAAACAAACTGCCGAACACCGCTCTCTCCAATCAGCATCCTCTCGGCATTTCACCGATCGATCGCTTTCTCCAAAAGAAGTTGAGCGACGCCGATCTTTCCTATTCGAAAGAGACGATACGATGGCAGCTCATTCGTCGCGCCACGTTCGACCTCACCGGTTTGCCTCCCACCTGGGACGAAGTAGCTGCGTTCGAGAACGACACGTCCGAGGGACACATTGAGCGTCTCGTCGACCGATTGCTGGAATCGCCCCGCTATGGCGAACGTTGGGGCCGGCATTGGTTGGATATCGCTCGGTACGCCGATACGCATGGCGGCGCCGCGATCGGTTTCACTACATTCCCGTTCTCCTATACCTATCGAGACTATGTGATTGGGGCGCTCAATCGCAACCTCCCTTTCGATCGCTTTATTCTCGAACAAATAGCCGCAGACCAACTTGATCCCCCCGAAAACGACCCCTCGCTTGCTGCCCTCGGTTTCCTGACCGTGGGCATGCAATTTCGAAACTATCACGACACGATTGACGATCAAATCGACGTCATTTCCCGAGGGCTCATGGGTCTGACGGTTACGTGTGCACGTTGTCATGATCACAAATTCGATGCGATTCCAACCACCGACTACTACTCGCTCTACGCATGCATCGCACCCAGTAAATCACCACCGGAATTGCCCAAGATTGGAGATACTGCGGACGAAATCGCTCGAAAAAAATACCAAGACGATCTGACCACACTCAGCGATAAACTGAAGTGCTTTGTTCGAGACCAAAGCGACGTGATGCGAAGTCGGCTCCGGATGCAAGTCGGCATGTATCTAACTGAAATTGCCAAAGGGATGGGCGAGCAAGATCTGTCGACCGAGTTCCTCTCCTATCGAACCGACGATATTCGCCCGCTCGTATTCAATCGATGGAGAGAGTACCTCGCTGGAATGCCCTTAACCGATCCTGTCTTCGGCCCCTGGGTAGAAATGCAGGCTTGGGGAAAGATCTCGACGGAAGAGTTTGCGACAAAGCGCAATGACTATTTGACCAAACGGCTCAGCGAACTGGAGGCAGTTGGCCGGACAGCGGACAAAGTCCACGCGCTTCGAGGGGAACCGCCCAAATGCAATGCATTAATCATCGACGCTCTCGCCGAAAGAAAACCCGCGTCATTGATCGAGGTCGCAGAAACCTATGGCAAAGTTTTTGCACAGGAGCAGCAGCGGTGGCTCAAGTCGCTGCTCGAGGCCTCGGCCGAAGCGAGCGTCGATGGCAAAATCCTGCCCGACGACCATGCTCAGCATCTGGTGATCAATAGTCCAACTCACCTTCAGATTCGCAATCATCTTTATGCGCCCGGTTCTCCCTGCCAAGTTTCGGAGGAGGAAGCGATGCGGCTGACCAACCGAACCATCAGCGATCTGATCAGCGGAAAAAAAGGAGCTATCCACCAACTGCATCTTTCGGCCGCGGGCTCCCCTCCACGAGCTATGTCGCTACGCGAAGATCCGCATCCCAAAGGAGACTTCGTCTTCCTGCGAGGCAACCCGCTGGCTCGCGGTGCACCCGTCCAGCCCAAGTTCATCACAGCCCTCTCGCAGTCCAACGCGACGACCTTCCAAGACGGGAAGCGGCGATTGGGTCTGGCTCGCTCAATCGTTTCGGACAGCAATCCGTTGACAAGTCGAGTCATCGTCAACTGGGCTTGGCAGCATCATTTCGGTGTTGGACTCGTTCGCACCCCCGATGACTTCGGCACGCGAGGACTCCCTCCTACCCATCCCGAATTGCTCGATTACCTCGCCCATGAGTTCAAACGCAATGGCTGGTCGCTCAAATGGCTTCATCGGGAAATCATGCGGAGCAAGGCCTACCGACAAGGTTCCATTGAAAACGAAACGAGCCGGCAACGGGATCCCGAAAATCAACTCCTTTGGCGTATGCCTCGACGCAGGCTCGATTTCGAAGCGATGCGGGACGCGATGCTCGCCGTGTCGGATGAACTCGATTTGACCATGGGTGGCCGACCGGTCGACCTCAACGCCAGTCCCGCCATCCCCCGCCGCAGCGTCTATGGATTTATCAATCGCGACATTATCGCCAATTTGATGAGCACCTTTGACTCCGCCAATCCAAACGCATGCACTGCCAAACGCCCGGAAACGACCGTACCGCAACAAACCCTCTTTGCGTTGAATTCCGATTTCGTTCAGGATCGAGCAAAGAAAGTCGCGGTCTTGACCAACCAGGCCTCCATCGCTTCTCAAGATGCAAGAATCGTTGCAATCGTTCGACGTGTGCTGGGCCGAAATCCAACGGAAGCGGAATCGATCCTCTCCCAACGATTCTTGGCCGACGATGCGGACGCAAAAAAATCGGAAGGCGACAAAACCGATCCAGAGCGAAAGTGGATTCAGTTGACCCACGCTTGGATGGCCTCGAACGAATTTGTCTTTTTGGATTGAATGTGGGTAAGGTCATGAACGATAGCCGACGGCAGTGGATCCAAAAGTGCGGGATGGGGATGGGAGGCTTGGCCTTTGCAGACCTCATGGCGTCGACCTCGGGTGCAGCGAACCCTTCGGGAGAATTACCACAGCATTTCCCTTGCAAAGCCAAGCACATCATTCACGTGTTCCTGAACGGGGGTATGTCGCAAGTCGATACGTTTGATCCCAAACCGGAACTGACACGACGGGCCGGCCAGATGCTTCCCTTTGCGAATTTGCAAACCGAACGCAGGACCGGTGTCGCCTTGCCGTCCCCCTTTGCATTTCAGCAACATGGGGAAAGCGGCATCCCAGTTAGCGACCTGTTCCCGCATTTGTCAAAATGCGTGGACGAAATGACAGTCATCCGTTCGATGCATGCTGAACTGCCTAGCCATGAGATGTCGCTCATGCTCATGAACACGGGCGATCAACGCTTGGTCCGGCCCAGCCTCGGTTCTTGGCTGACCTGGGGTTTAGGTTCCATCAATGAAAACCTGCCATCGTTCGTTGCCCTCTGCCCAGGCGGGATGCCGGTCGGCGGAGCAGGCAATTGGCGATCCGCTTTTTTGCCGGGTTCTTTCCAAGGGACACGCATCGATACGTCCAATACCGATCCAACGAAATTGATCGACTTCTTGCAGAACAAGCGACTCTCTGCGACGGATCAATCCAAGCAATTTGACCTTTTGCAGCAACTCAATTCCCAACACCTTGCCCAACGGCCAGGCGAAGCAGCTCTGGAGGCCCGCACGAAGTCGTTTGAACTCGCGTTCCGCATGCAAACCGAAGCGAGCGATGCCTTTGATATTTCCAAAGAGCCTGCTCATATTCTCAAGCTCTACGGCGACGGACCGCAGAATCGACAATTGCTGATGGCGCGCCGTCTGGTGGAACGCGGTGTCCGCTTCGTTCAAACGTGGCACGGCGACTCCCAACCATGGGATAGCCATTCCAATATCCAAAATGAGCATCGAAAGGTCGCCAAGGAATGCGATCAAGGTCTGGCAGCATTGATCATCGACCTCAAACAACGAGGCTTGCTCGACCAAACTCTCATCCTCTGCTCAGGCGAGTTCGGACGCACCCCATCGGTAGAAATGGGACAAGACGGATCGGGCGCTAGCCAAGGCCGAGATCACAATCACTGGGGCTTTTCTCTATGGGTGGCAGGTGGCGGGATCAAGAAAGGAAGCATCTACGGAGCAACCGATGAGTTCGGGTTTCGAGCCGTGGAGAATCCTGTTTCCATTCACGACCTCCACGCGACAATATTGCACTTGATGGGCTACGACCATGAACGCATGACGTATCGCTACGCGGGTCGCGATTTTCGATTAACCGATGTTCACGGCAAAGTAGTCCACCCGATCCTGCAAGTGTAGAACAGACGTCCGCAACGGTTCACTGTTCACCACCGCTTTCCTGTTTGCTCTGCTGAGCTCTGCTGAGCTGAACTTAATTCAGCTCAGCTCAGTTCAGCTCAGTTCCACTCAACTTTCTGCTTGGCTCAATTTGATCAACGAGACCAGTTCGTCGGTGCTCATGCGGCCTGCTCGATCGGCGCCGTCCAGCACGCCGCTGATCAGTTCGCGTTTGTCCGCATGCAACGCGAGAATCTGCTGCTCGATCGTGTCCTTGGCTACGATGCGATACACCGTTACGGCACGTTCTTGACCGATTCGGTGGGCGCGGTCGGTCGCTTGATCCTCCACGGCTGGATTCCACCATGGGTCCATATGGATCACATAGTCTGCCGCAGTCAGATTGAGGCCCGTTCCGCCGGCCTTGAGCGAGATCAAAAACAGCTCGCCTTCGCCGGCTTGGAATTTGTCGACCGCTTCTTGTCGCTTGGCCGCTGGAGTTGAACCATCCAGGTACTGGTATTTGATTCCCAGCTTGTCGAGTGCACCTCGAATCAGCAAAAGGTGCTGTACGAATTGGCTGAAGACCAAGGCGCGATGCTCGCCCTCTCGCAGCTCGCCGACGATCTCCATGAACAGATCCAGCTTAGCGGACGATTTGTCCCACCGTTTGTCAACCAAACCGGGGTGGCAAGCCAACTGACGCAATCGGGTAAGCCATGCCAACACGCGAATGCGCATTTGGGACTCATGCTCCCCATCGCCAGGCTTAGTGATTTCAGCCAATGCAGCCATACGAGCGGCATCGTACTTTTGACGTTCCTCCTCAGACAACTCCGCCAACCGAACGATTTCCGTTCGATCGGGCAACTCAGAGAGAACTTCCTTCTTTGTGCGACGCAGAATAAAAGGCCTTACGACACGGCCGAGAGCTTTCAAACGGTCCTTGTCCCCTTGCCGCTCGATCGGTTCGGCAAAGCTCTTTCGGAATCGGTCCCAGGAACCGAGCAGTCCTGGACTGACGGTGCGCATCAAACTCCAAAGTTCGCCCAAGTGATTTTCCAAAGGCGTACCGGACAGGGCGATGCGCCAATCCGCATCTAGCTGCCGCACGGCTTGCGCTGTTTTGGTTTGGAAATTCTTAATGAATTGCGCTTCGTCCAAAACGAGGGTATGCCAAGAGCGAGCGGTGAAGCGATCGACGTCCCGTTGGAGCAGTTGATAGCTAGTGATGATCAAATCGCCAGGACCAGCAGAATCGACAAGCGTTTGACGGTCGTGTTCGCGATACAGTTTTGCTTTTAGCGACGGTGCGAACTTTTCGGTTTCTCGCTGCCAGTTCACGCCGACGCTCGTGGGAGCAATGATCAGGGCAGCGCCTTTGTTTGCTCGATCGAGCAAGACGCCGAGCGCTTGCACGGTTTTCCCCAGACCCATGTCGTCCGCCAAACATCCCCCGATGCCCCAATGCGCTAGTTTGGCAAGCCATGCATAGCCAGTCTTCTGATAGTCGCGAAGGTCTGCGTTCAAGTTCGATGGCACAACCGGTTTCAAAACCTTCGCACCCGCCAATCGATCGAGCGCGTCGCGCCACGACATATCCGATTCATAGCTGATGTCGCTGCCGAGGGCTTCCTCAACCACTGCCGTCGCCGCCCTAGAAACGCGGATAGCGCCTGAATCGCTTTGCGAAACGTCCTGAATGCTGTTCAACCGCTGACGCAATTGTTCGGAAATCATGGCGAATTGACCGTCCCCTAACGGAACAAAACGCCGGCCTCCACGGAGAGCGGTAAGCAATTCCGCCAATGGAATTTCAAGCCCTTCCAGTCGTGCGACCCCTTCGACTCCGAACCAATCGCGTTGGCTGGTGAGCCGAACTTGCAACCGTTGTGGCGTGATCTCGCCGATAATTTTCATCGGCTGGCTCTTCGGCCAACAAACCGTCGGAGCGCTTTCGCCCAATGCTTGAATGCGTGTCAGCAAGTCCAGCGCTAGGTCTGGATTCTCTGCGATCCAAGTGTATGGGCTCTCGTAGAGCAACTGCCCCAGTTCAAGCGCCCCCGCAATCTCATCCGCCCGAATCGCTTCTTCGTCAAGCGCTCGCAACAGTTGAAAGCGACCTGCAGGCGTCGCCACCCGCAAACGATCGGGTTCCATGCCCGGAACCGGTTGCTCCGAAACCACGTCGCAAGCAACTCGCAATCCGACAAGCAAACTCTCTTTGCCAAACGGCGAGAGATGGACCTCAATATTGGGTTCGAGCGGTTGCTCTGGACCGGCGAGCCGCTCTGGCAAATTGATTTGAATCCACTTGGGATCGGCCGCAGAAGCGACCAAATCAGCAAACTGCTCGGCAGACTCTTGATCGAGAACCGCCTCGCGCCGCTCCGCTGCATGCAAATCTTCGATCAATCGCTTCATGCGATTGTCAATGCTGCTCACCCAAATACTGCGTTGCTCGCGATCCAATCGCAACATCATCGTTTCATGATTGTTGATAGTACCCATGAAGTAGTCCGGGTTGTCTCGCAAAGAAACGATTTGCACCTCGCCCTGGTAGATGCTCGGCTTGTAGATGTCCTCCAATTCATCAATGCGCACTTCGATCGGACATTCCTTAATCCTCAATGGCGTTTGCAACTCGTCATCCAAAGTCAAGTGAGGATGGTCTTTGAGCAGATTGAGGCATTCCCGCACGATGCGCGGAGTCTGACCGCGATACGATTCCTCTGCAGACTGGAGCAACAGGATCAGCATGCGATCCGATGGATGCACCAACGCCGCTTCCTCGACCGTGTCCAATCCATCGCGCAAATGCCTCCCTTTGTTCCAGCCACCTTTCTTGCGCATCGTCTGAAGATAAGCATTCACCTTCACCGTACTATTTGAAAACGACAACCGCCATTGGATCCGCATCAATCGATCGCGTTCCATCTCGTCCGGCGGAGTGTCCGCAGCGACGGGGGCGTCTTTGAGATAGCTAAGGGTTTCGATCAGCTTTCTTCCCGCATGCCGTCCATCGGTGACGCAACTTTGCATCCACTGGATAGCATCCTCGGCCGACTTACCGCTGAGCTGCCTGCGGATGTAATGCAAGCAATGGATTTGATGAACACAGGGCTTGACCGTCTCCACGCAACTGCACTGTGCATTAAGCTGTCGAATAACTCGCCCTCCGTTGGGATCCATCAGGGTGCCGAGTTGCTTCGTATCCAGTTCAAAAAGAATGCTTGTGTTGAACTGCCCTCGAACCGGTGCTACGCCTTGCAACTCAAAATCCCATTGCAAGCTACTCTCCCCTTTCTTGAGTCGAGGCTGGTCTTGAGCGGTGTAATAGCGAGCCATCAAGAGCTGCTGGGGTCGAATTTTCTTTTCTAAAAGAGCAATTGCTTCGAGGATATGGACAATCAATCCGGTCGCCTTGGGAGGGTCCAGTTGTGCCAGGTTCGTCATGCCGTTTTGTTCCGTCCAGGGTTGTAGATCCGCAAAAGCCAAGTCCACTAGTTTCGTCGAACTAGCCGCATCTTGGCAAGGCGAAATTACGTCTAATCGCAATGAAATTGCAGCATAAAACTAGGAAGCAATAATCATAATTGGCCTTAACAAATCCAGCGAATCCTGCTAAGCGGAACGTTCAGCAATGATTCCGTTGCGACGGTGTGTCAAACCACCGCGAGTTGCGAAACATAGTTGCTATCTCCCGTGAAAATGATTCTCGCTTGGCCTGTAACGATGAGCGTTAACCATTGGCCATGAAAGGAAAACTCTCCTGTCGACCTGGAGCCGACATACTGAGATTCCCACGCGGCCAACGATGCGGAACTCGATGCAGCCAAACCAACGGTAAAGCTATGCTCATCCGAAACGCCCCCCGCTGTGGCAACCACTACCCCAGCGGCCGTGTAGCTGTGTGTATGCGAATTGCGATGAGAACGAAGCCATCGGGCGGACCATCCATCGAGATCCGATTCGATCGTCGGATTGATCACTCCATACGTGTCCCGGTAGGTAGGAGCGCTCACCTCGCGACAGCCAAAAAAGGGCTTGTACATTTGCAACACATCGGGCCAAGCACCGATCTTGCAGCCTCGCAGCGCAACATGCCCTAGCCTCAATGCGCGGACCCGCGAGATCTTCGCCCGTAACGCGGTTACTTCGCCGGGAGTTATCTGGCAAGTCCTCGCAGCCTCATCGATAGGCACCGCTGGTACTCGAAATCCGTCCATAACCGTTTCAGACATCATTCCAAGGGAACTCACCGCTGTCGATTGGGCTCGCGTATCCGAGCCGGGCAGCAACCGCATCGAAAGTCCATTTTCTCGACCATGCCCTACGACAATAATGTCGTCTCCCGCGGAACAGTTAGCTAGGATCCCGTCTAAAAGGCCATCCAAACAAACGGGATTGAGGGGAACAACGTTTTGTATAGCAAGATTCTGACGCGGACTTGCAGGCTCCGCGCTGCACGCCCGATACCATCGCGTTGCATAATCAATCCCGCCTGAACGATGCGGACGGTGGGCACTTGTATCAACAAAGACTTTAGCCATAAAACAGCTCCTAAACCCTCTGCTGCCAATTGGCAGAGCTTAAAACGCACGAGACCCGAGACGGATTCCTTTTTATCGATCGAACTTCGAACTAGTTGCCTTCTAAAACGCAAAAAATTGCGGGAACGGCGAAAGGTCTTTGGTAGCGGAACGGCGCAAGCCGTCCGGTGAGGACCTTTAAAGAATAGACGTGATTTCTGGCATGATTTCTGGCGTGACACCGGAGGGCTTGCTCCCTGCCGCTACTGTTGGAAACTTTGTTCGTCGCATTGATCCAATAAACTTCCGGCGACGGTATTCCATCTTCGAATCGCCCATTTGGTTACCAATCCGTTTTGCACGTAAGGGTCGCGCTGAACAAAAAACTCTGCCGCCTCTTGCGAACGAAACAGAATTACCGCACGGTCGACCGGCTCTTCGAATGCCCCACCCAGTAGCAAATCTCCTCGCTCCACTAAACGACTGGCAAGCGCCAAATGGCTCTGGCGAAAAGGAGCTCGTTTTTGAACATAGTCGTCAACGACCTCATAAAGCAACAAGTAAACCATTTCGTATCACAAGCCAAGAGTGGTTAAGAACTTGGGCGGTTTTCGGACTTTCGTTTTTTGTTCAAAAGAATATGCGAGCTTGATCAGTGTTGGTTCGCTCCAGTTCCTTCCGATAAATGTCAGCCCGACTGGCAACCCTTGAATGGTCGCCCCCGGAACAGAGATGCTCGGATATCCCGAGATCGCCGAATGGTCCGTACTGCCTCCTAGCCAGTGGTCCCCGTTGACCAAGTCGATGGGGCAGGCCGGTCCAATCGTCGGTGCAAGAATCGCGTCCAATTGGTGCTCGTCCATGACCGAATCAATTCCCTCCGTTCTCGCCAGACGCAGGCACTTGGCTCTTGCTTCAAGATAGGCGTATTCGGTAAGTGGACCTCGCTTTTGAGCCGCTTCAAAAAAATCCTGCGCGAAGTACTTCATCTCTTTTTCGCGGTTGGCTTCATTGAATGCGATCAGATCCGAAAGCGACTTCATCGGTGAACGCGTTCCTCGATGCGAGAAATAGTCGAATAGGCTGCAAACTGGGGGGACCGTCTCATTGCACTGTTCTGCATTAGCTCACTCGAAATAGGATAGGAGACGATCGTTTCTTGTTGCCCGCGCCGTCGATCGCTTCGATAAATAAGTCATACGAGCCCGAGGCCAATCCGCTTAAACGTCTTTCTGTTGCTGCGGTTGAGGTTCCAGTGGGAACGGGCTCCGAACCCTGCGGGGCCAAATACACTCGGTAGCTTGCTCCCACGGACGAACTCGTCCATTGGACTCGGATGTCATTGTCTACCTTCACGAGTGACTTGATTTGAAAATCTCTGAGGCCATTGGACATGCGCACAAAACGCTTGTCGGCTGCAATCGAGTTTTCTGTACCCGAGCGCGTCGCGATCGAAAGCAAATGATTCCCCTCAGGAACAGATCCAAACAGGGCAACCAAAGCCGCGTCCTGGATGGCAAACGACCCATCCGGCTGGACGAAGTTTGATACGTCTACTTTTTTAACTCCATCAAGTACTGCGAACAAACTGCGAGCGCTCCCAACTATTTTCCCAGAGATCGACATGTCGTTCGTGATCCCGTTGGCTTCACCGGTATTGGTCATCGCCAACGACGCGAACGGTTCCTTTCTCGACGAGGCATCTAGATTCAAATAGTTGATAACAGACAGGACATCCAAGGGAGTAACCGAACCGTCCCGGTCCACGTCCAACGCCAGTCGATACGGAACATCGCCTGCCCCCGTTCGGTTGTTGATCTGATTGATAATGACCAACACGTCCAGAGGGGAAACAGAACTGTCACGGTCCGTATCCAGCGAGCTCAGCCATTTTTCGTTCAAGCTAGTGGTCGGCGAAACGTGAATGACTTTGCTGCCCTTTGCCAGCACGGTTCCATTTCTCTCAGCGATAACGTGGATGGTAAAACTACCGCCTAACGGATAGGAAACGCCACTCACATTGGTCGTTAAGGGCCCCGTCACGGTACGATTCACCGTACCATCGCCGTCCCAATCGATCTTGAAATCGAAATTGCCTGGAGGAATAGTGGCGAGCCCAGACAAAGTCAGTTGAATCGTATTGAGGCTCTCGGCGAGCACGGTTGACGGCGCTGTGATCTCGAGTTGTCCAGGCAAAAGCGGCGCGAGCACATCGAGATTCGGGCTGACATAATCCATGCCGCTGGACCCGTTTGCCAGTACCTTGGCGCCGTCGACTTTCAAAACATAAGTACCATCGGAAAGCCCGTGCGGCTCCACAAGGGGTCCGGAAAATTGCACTTCCAAAACGGTTCGATTGTTTTGAGTGGTCTTGGTAAAGGAATACGGTATCGGTATTCCCCCTACGTCAGACTTGAGCCATTGCAATGCATCCGCCGCCACCGATGCGTTGCTGTCAAACGTGACGAGCACGCGATCGATGGCCGCTCCTAATGGACGCCCCAAAACATCGGTTAACGAAGTGACTTCAGGCCGATTGCCGATGGCTAAACGGAAATTGGTTTGTGGGAAAGTAGCACCTGTCAATTCGGCGTCGATGGCCCGCACCGTGATGTCATAGAACTGCTTGGCTTCATAGTCGAATACAACCCCCTGCTTCACTCGCAATTGATTGCCGACGATAGCAAATTGAGCCGCATCCGCGCCGGCCAAAACCAACGTATTGGTTCCCAACGCATCGTCCACGACCCTCACGTTCGCCAACACAAGATCACCCGACGACTGAGTGGATTCCAAAATTTCAGAAGTCAGCACTTCGAGCGAAACCTGAGTGGGTGGCTCGTTCACATCCGCCACTGCGAGGTTGAAGCTTGCAGTCGCATCCGGAGTACGACCTACGGCGGGATCGTCCGCGACTACGGTCACTTGAAACGTCGACTGCGTTTCGAAGTCGAGAGGCGTATTGGATTTTAGGCGCAGTTCCCTTCCGACAATTGCAAACCTGCCCGAATCTGCGCCTGAAAGAGAAAGATTCGTGGTTCCGAGCGCATCATCCACCACTACGATGTCTGCCACGCGAACTCCTGCAGTGATGTTCGTCGACTCGGGGATCGAGGCAACTGCATTGGCAAACTGGATACCGGTCGGCGGCTCGTTAATATCTCGGACCGCCAGAGTGAACTTGCCGGTGACATCCGGAGTCGAGCCAACACTGGAGTCATCCACTTCGATGTTGATGACGTAACTTGGTTGGGTTTCGAAATCGGGCGAGGTCGCGCTTTGAAATCGGAGCTGACCATTGGCAATGCTAAAAAACGCTGCATCCGCACCTGTAATCGTCACGGCATTGGTCCCCAGTCCATCGTCGGCAATTTGAACATTGGCGACAACGATCGGGGTCGACGTGTTTGCGTTTTCAGCAACAGAGTTCACGCTTGAAAATGATATGCCGGTCGGAGCGTCGTTCGCATTGGTGAGCTGAACAGTGATTTGGCTATTGGTACTCAGCGGCGGCGTTCCTTGATCCTTCACCACGATGGGAATCAACCAAGTGGGCCTCGTTTCAAAATCCAGCAAAGCCCCGGACAAAACGGTTATGTTCCCGTTGTTCGCATCGATGGCAAAGGAGCTTGTGGGCCCACCGGGGGCGATGGAATACTGTAGCTTTCCAGCCAAGCCGGCGTCTGGATCGCTTGCAGAGACCGATCCGACGGGAGTTCCATTGGCTGGATTCTCAGCAATCGTAAAGACACCACCGACTACCGTAGGCGGTTCGTTGACGTCGATGGGCGAGATGGTAATCGTACGAACGGTGAAGGCCGCAGGAGAAAACGAATCGGAAACCTTTACGTCCACTTTGAGTGGCAGTGTGGTTTCAAAGTCCCATGCCGATGCATTCACCACCTTGATCGCACCTGTGGAACTATCGATGCCAAACGGATCGGCGGGACTCAAGAATTGATAGCTCAATGTCTGTCCTGGATCCGGATCGGATGCCACGATCTGCCCGACAACCGCCCCCAATGTCGGGTTCTCGATGACGCTTACATCGGTCGTCGAAACGACAGGCGCTAAGTTGTCGCGAAAACCAAAATCGGCACCCAGCTTGTGTTCCGACAGAGTGACAACGAGTGGATACGTGTTGTCGTTCAACGGAATTTTGCCTGCGGAAGATGCATCCGAAACGATCCTATAGGTCGCTTTAGGAAGTTCTTCGATCGCATACGCTCCGGTCGCGTCGGACCGGCTTTGAAATTCAGGATACGTATACGAGAGTCTATCAAACGGTCCGAACGGACTGGAATTCGGGACGGTGTCGTTGGTATAGATGATTGCATACTTGATATCCGCTTGGCTTCGGCTCAGCGAAAGGGTCTCGCGTTGCAAGGATCGAAGCGGGCTGGTTTGTGCAAAGCCAAGGATCTGATCGTTGCGATCGTATATTTCCATTCGCCCGTAAGAGTCTTTCAGCGTTTCGGCAGCAATCGATTGAATAGAAATCGAATCGGCTTCTTTATAGAACACGACTTTCAGTCGACTTCCCGAATCGAACCATGGGATGCCTTCACTGGAAAGAACACTTATGGTGTTGAACGCATTGTCGAATTTGTTTTTGGTTCGGGCGACGAAACCTATATTCTTGTTGTTTCTGTCCGCAACCGTTAACGTCGCATTGGGGAAGCGATTGGTCAGATCGGACCCTTCTGGATATTGCGCTGCGACGACCTGCGTACCGATGCTATCACGCAGCCCGTTTCCATTGGTGTCGGCGAGAACCGCTACGTTCGCAAGCGGGGCGTCGGCAGAGGTGAACACACCGTCTCCATTGGAATCGGTCCCAACCGATCCTCGTACCCCACCACCGAAGTTGTATGTGCCAAGATGTTCGAGGGCCCGTCCTGCGTAAACCAACGGACGGGGATCTCCGAATGTCCCAAAGGTGAATTGAAAGAGGGTTCCCGCTATCTGACTATTGTCGGTCGTGGTACCCGACACCCAATCGTTGGTACTCCAACCCGTGGAGGCTCCAATTCGCCCCACGTATCCACCGCCATCGGTATCAATGAGCACGGTCCCATTGGGATAGAGATAGTTGGGCTCTTGAGAAAACGTGATCTTGCCATAAGAACGCGCAGTGGTCGCCATTGTTTTCATTAAACCGACCGAGTCGATGACGTTCCACGCCGCCGCAGCGCCATCCAAAACTCCATCGTCGTTGGTATCCGCGTCGGATGCAGGGACCGGCTTGGTCGCCGATTCGATCAACATGAATGTGCCCGAACCATAGATAAACGCAAGTCGATCCGAAAGTGTCGATGCATCCGACCAGCGATTGCCTGGCAAGCCCGAGAAACCCGGCGCTGTACTTATAACCGCCGTCGAATCCGGCGCGATTGCATACGGATGGCTAGACTGAGCGATCACCAAAAATCCATTGCTGCCGAATGACAATCCCGAGAGATCGATAACCGAATGGATGTAGCCAGGTCCACCCGGGACCGAACCCCATCCTTCCACCGTCACAAAGTACGAACCAGTAGGCAAGGTTGCATTGGGACTCCCTCGAAGCTCAATGAACTGATCGGTGTCGCGATTTCCGAAGAGCGGTTCCACATGCACTTCGCTGATCACCGAAGCCAATACCCGCCGCGCTTCGAGCCTTTCCATCCCAAGTCGGCGCCGGCGACGCGGTGCCCTATCCTTCAAAGTGCGAGAGTTTGCCGAACGGGAATTCTTGAACAACATAGTGCTACATCTGGCTGAGATTTGGAGGGTGGTCGCAGTGTTCGAAAATTGCTTGCATGAACCGCTTGGGGAAGATCGCCTGAGAAGGTCTCGAAAGCATGCAGTCATGAGCGCCCACGCGTTTGGGTCTAACGGCAACGCTCTCTCTAAAAAAGCAAAAATCGCACGAGAAGCTAGTCTAATCTCGGCCCAAACCCGGAGCAACCAGCCTCTCCCGACGCTTCACCCTAGAAAAACCCATAAAACCCGGTACTTCATCCGAGGGGGACAACTGACCGAATTTGAATCTGCTTATACAGTCCGCCAACCGCCCGAGCCGATATCTTCCTCCATTATGTTGTCGCTGAAAAAACGCCACGTCGTGATTGCCGGGATCCTGGGCGGATTTGCAATCGCCTATCAAGATTCCGCCCCGGTGGTGTGGCAAACGCTGCAGACCAAATTGTCTGCGCTCTCGAATTCCAAATCCGGTCCCCCGGGCGCTCCGACTGCACCCAACGGGTTGCCTACGACGATGCACGACGGTGATTTGCTAGCTCAAGAAACGGGAGCAAATCGCTTTGTTTCGAACTCGTCGATGGGGGAACATATGCGAGCAGGCACCGTCTCCTTTAATGGGTCCGCTAAAGACGGGATGGACAGGGAGTCGCCTCGCTGGCCCGCCGCCGCCAGCCCGCACAGTATTCAACGTCCCAATGGTCCAGGTGGTCCCAATAGTCCAAATGGCCCCAATAGTTCCCACCCATCCCCCACGGTCCGTATCGCTTCGTTCAGCCTAGACGCCTTTGGCGAATCAAAAATAAAGAAGGCCGCCGTCGTGGAAACAGTGGCCCGAATGATTCGACAGTTCGATGTGATCGCACTGCAAAACATTCAATCGAAACAGCAGACCATCGTTCCGGAACTGCTGGACAAAGTGAATCAAAGCGACCGTCGCTACGACTACTGTATCGGCCCCAGAGTCGGAACCGCTCCCAACCAACAGCAGTATGCGTTTCTTTTCGATACCGATCGAGTCGAAACGGACCGGCAACAACTTTACACTCTCGATGATCCCCAAGCGTTGATCGAATTCGATCCCTTGGTCGCATGGTTTCGATGCAAAGCTGTTTCCGTTGACAAAGCCTTCACTTTCTCGCTGGTGAATCTGCATCTCGATCCTTTGTCCAACGGGAAAGAACTCAAGTTGCTTCCGGACTTGATTCGCAGTGTGCGACAAGATGGACGATCCGAAGACGACATCCTCTTGCTCGGAAATTTTGGGTACTCGGACAGCGAGATGAGTTCGCTTCAAAGCCTTGGGATGCTTTTTGCTTTGGAGGGAATTCCGACGACTGTGACGGGCGAATCGATGTTGGACAACATTGTCTTCCCGGCTCGAGCGACAGACGAGTTCACAGGTCGATCAGGCGTTGTCGATTTTTTGAGACAACTCAATTTGTCGATTGACCAAGCGTTTCAGATCAGTACGCACATGCCGGTTTGGGCCGAATTCTTTGCTGCCGAAGGGGGCAGCCCAGGCTACGTGCGCTAACTGAGGATCGAGTGCACGACGCTGGCGGGTTGCACTCCCGTCAATCGGAAGTCGAGGCCTTGCGAACGAACGCTGAGTCGCTCGTGGCTCAGTCCGAGTTGATGCAGCAGGGTTGCATGGATATCGCGAACATGGACGGAGTGATCGATGGGACCAAACCCAAATTCATCGGTTTGACCATAACTGAATCCCGGCTTGAATCCACCTCCAGCGAACCACATGGTGAACGCGTCGATATGGTGGTTGCGACCGGTGGATTCGCGAACTTCTCCCATGGGTGTTCTGCCAAATTCCCCACCCCAGACCACGATGGTATCCTCGAGCAAGCCGCGTTGTTTTAAATCCAGGACCAGTGCCGCACCGGACTGGTCGATCTCGCGGCTAATCGATGGCAGATGCTCTTCGAGGTTCTCTGTGGGTCCGCCGTGATGGTCCCAATTGGTGTGATAGAGCTGCACGAAGCGGACACCGCGCTCCACCAACCGACGCGCCAAAAGGCAGTTTCTGGCAAAGCTCGCTTCCTTGGGTTGTTTGATGCCATACATATCGAGCGTCTGTTGACTCTCGTCGCTGGTGTCCATCAATTCAGGAGCGCTTGTCTGCATGCGATACGCCATTTCATAAGCGTTGATGCGAGTCGATATCTCTTCGTCACCGGTATGGGCCAGCCTCAACGAATTCAGTTTCCGAACCGCCTCA
This sequence comes from Pirellula sp., assembly GCA_031412875.1. GTDB lineage: Bacteria > Planctomycetota > Planctomycetia > Pirellulales > Pirellulaceae > JBKCUI01. The sequence goes on from JANODW010000360.1 coordinate 20,695, forward strand.
AGCACTCGTACTTGATCGCTGTCGCTGACCGATTCGGGATTGGTCAAATTGAGGATAGGCTCCCCCTGATTGCGAAGGGGAACACCTTGATACGTTGTCGGCAACATCCCACTGCCCCATAGAACCGATCCTCCACGCGGACCGCGGGGCCCACTTTGCAAGACCACAAAGCCGGGCAAGTCTTCGCATTCGCTCCCCAATCCATAGGTGAGCCACGAGCCCAGGCTAGGGCGCCCAAACTGCCCCGTGCCGGTGTTCATAAACAGCTTGGCAGGGGCATGATTGAACAGATCGGTTTTGCACGTCCGAACAAAAGTGAGGTGGTCTACTATCTTGGCCGTATGCGGGAGCAGATCGCTGACCCAAGCGCCCGATTGACCATATTGCTCAAAGGAACGACGCGTGCCCAGAAGGTTGATGCGATGACTACTGTCCATGAAAGCGAACCGTTTGCCCTCCAGATAGCTTTGTGGAATTGGCTGTCCATTGAGCTGGTTGAGCATCGGTTTGTGATCGAACATATCCAATTGCGATGGACCGCCGGCCATAAACAAATAGATGATGCGTTTGGCACGGGCTGGGAAATGCGTCGGCTTGGGCGCCAACGGGTTGCTGGACGCGTTGTTGCGATTGGCTTCGTTTAATTCAGCACTGTTTGAGTCGGCAAGGTTTCGGTCGGCGTTGGTGGCGTTGGCCATGAGGTTCATCAACGCAATGGACCCCACCCCTACTCCGCACCGTCCAAAGAAGTGCCTGCGAGTTTGTTGCTGAAGAAAATGCGGATCATGCATGTCGAGTTTCGTGTTCTGCTAAAGTCATTCGCGTGTAACGGTTTCGTCCAAGTTCAAGAGGGCTCGCGCGGCGCTGAGCGCGTCTAACTCTCGGAGGATGTCCAGTTCCTCTTTGCTTGGGGGACGAGAAGCGCAGCGTCGGAAAGCCACCGCAATCCCCTCGCTTTGAATGATCTTCTCAAGCGCCTTTGCAAACTCATAAAACCCCGAGTCGTTCATAAGCGTGAGCGACTGGAGCGGTGTGTTGCTCCGAGCGCGACGCGTGCAAGTACTGAATCCATCCGGTGCATCGAATACGGTCAGGGACGGAGGAGGAGTCGCTCGATACACAAAGGTATAAAGCGCGCGTCGATAGCGATCCTCACCGGAACTTGCTTTCCAGTCTCGTTTGACTTGACCCTGACCCATCACTCCTGGCGGAATGGGCGGAAATACGGGCGGTCCACCCATTTTGGTTGACAGCAGTCCGCACGCTGCCAGTTCCACATCGCGGACAATCTCCGCGTCGAGCCGCAATCGCCGTTGCCTTGCTAACAAGTAGTTGCCCCGATCCTTCTCGCGTAGGTCCGGGCGTTCAACAGACGACTGTTGGTATGTCTTAGAACTCACAATCAATCGGTGCAGCTCTTTGAGGCTCCAACCACGCTCCATGAACTCGACTGCTAACCAATCCAATAATTCCGGATGGCTGGGGGGCGTTCCCTGCAATCCGAAATCGTTTTCGGTTTCTACGAGCCCTCGACCGAAGTAGTGCTGCCAAACGCGGTTGACCAAGACACGCGACGTGAGGGGGTTGTTCGGCGCTACGATCCATTTTGCGAGATCCAAGCGATTGAGACGCTCGCTATCGGATTCTAATTTTGGCAAAACCGCTGGAGTTCCACTGGTGACTTCGTCGGCCGGTCGCGTGAAGTCCCCTTGAATAAACAGATGGGTCTTGCGAGGCTCCATGCGTTCTTTCATTACCATCGTCGTCACTCCTTTTCCGAGCGACTCTTCGATTTCTCGCAGCCGTTGTAGCTGCTTGCGAAATTCCTCATCCGCGATTCCCGGTCCGACAGCGTACAGGTTTTGTTTTTGGAGTTCGCTGCGTTTGGATTTGTCGGCACCGATCAGCTTTTGGTTCTCTCGGGATAACGATTTGATCTGATCAGGTGTGAGCGATTCTTCCCAACTTCGCAAAGCTTCTGCGTTGCTAGAAACAATGCTGTGTAATGACTCGGACAAATGCTTTTTTTCGGCGAGCAACGAAGTGGCGTTGATTTCGTTCGAGTACAAGGTCAGTTCTGGTTCGTCTTGATTGTTAAAAAAGGCGAAGAAGCGGTAATACTCTTTCTGTTCGATCGGGTCAAACTTATGATCGTGGCATTGAGCGCAGCCGATCGTCAGCCCTAACCATACCGTTCCGGTGGTCGCGACGCGATCAAAGACGCTATCGATCCGAAACTGCTCGGGATCGATGCCACCCTCCTGATTGATCTGCGTGTTACGATGAAAGCCCGTGGCTACACGTTGGTCCATCGTCGCGTTTGGCAGGAGGTCGCCGGCAAGTTGTTCGATGGTGAATTGATCGTATGGCAAATCCCGGTTCAATGCATCGATCACCCAATCCCTATATTTCCAGATCTGCCGCGGGGCATCGATTGAATATCCATTGCTATCCGCGTACCGAGCTTGGTCGAGCCACCATCGCCCCCAGCGTTCCCCATAGTTGGGAGATTGGAGCAGACGGCCGATCAAGTCCGTTTTCGCTTGCTCCGCATTCTTTTGAAATGCGGCCACGAAGTCATCGACTTGTTTCACCGTGGGGGGCAGTCCCAATAAATCCAAATACAAACGCCGGATAAGCGTCACGGGATCCGCTTCGGGCGATGGCGACAGATGTTCCGAAGCCAACCTGTCGTGGACAAAGGAGTCGATCGGATGGATGGGCGTGCTAAGGCGATCCTTCTCCGTCCTGGGAAGAGGTGCTTTCACCGGCGGAGAAAAGGCCCAATGTTTGTCGTAACGCGCCCCTTGCTCGACCCACAATCGAAGCGTCTTCTTTTGTAAGTCACTCAGTTTCTTGCCCGATTCGTGCGGGGGCATGATCTCATCGTCGACGGCAAGGATCCGCTCAATAAGCTTGCTTTGCTCGGGCTTGCCCGGAACGACCGCGGCGTCACCGGAATCCAAGGGTGAGAAAGCACCCTCTTGGGTGTCCAGCCGTAGCCCAGCTTCCCGTTTCCCTTTGTCGAAGCCGTGGCAGGCGAAACAGTTTTCAGCAAGGATAGGACGAACATCGCGGTTGTATTGCAATTCCTGGCGAGCAACGCAAGGGCGCGACGACGCCATTGACCCGAGCAAACATACGAGCCAAAGAAAGCTCAACCAAGCGCTCAGGACAGTTCGGGGGAACAACATTTGGATCATGAATACGTGCTGTGTGCATGGTCTGGGGAGGGAGTCGTCGGCCATCGAAAATTACAATTCGCGACCTTGGACATAGGGAAAGGGCGAAGCGTCCCACTTCCATGATAAATGATCCTCAC
>JANODW010000361.1:0-11888 GCA_031412875.1 Pirellula sp.
CTATGGATCAATCGCTCGAATTGGTCGAACTGGCATTCCGCTGCGGAGCCGACGATTACTTGCTGGCTCCGTTCGATCCACAGGCGTTGCAATGCAAACTGGAAAAGTTGATGCGCTGCGGGCAGGCTGTTTCGAGCCACGTCTAGCGATGGGCGGTCGTCAATATTCCTCTTTTTTGTCTCTAGGCCATCTTTACTTTATCTGCATAACGGACGAGTTTCATGACGACAATGCGACTGGGCGACATCCTGATCTCAAGCGGTTTTGTGACTGCTGAAGTTCTGAATGCGTCGATGACGGCCAAGGCGCAAGGGGTGATGCTGGGGGACTGGTTGATCCAGCAATCGGTGATCACGCGCAAGCAGTTAGGCCAAGCGTTGGAGCGTCAATTTGATGTTCCCTATGCGGAGGTCGATGTTGCGACGCAAAATCCTCAGATCGTACGATTGATTCCGGAGGCTTTTGCGCGGAGCCGAGTGGTGGTAGCGATCCGCGTGGAGCGCAAGAATTTGCATTTGGCCATGGTAGCTCCCGACGACATTGAAACGATTGCGGAAATCGAGTTGATGACCGGCTATCATGTCGAGCCTTATATTGCGCAGGAGTGCAATGTTTTGCAAGCGATTGATCGCGGTTACGACGACCGCAGCATTGCCAGGCAAACCGTCGTCGACATGAAGTTTGAAGAGCTTACCCGTATTGGCGTGCTTGAAGACGACGAAGCGTTCACCACGGTGGAAGAGCAGGAAGAGGATGCGCCGGTGGTCCGCCTCGTCAAGGCGATTTTGACCGGCGCGATCGATGCGGGAGCAAGCGATATCCATATGGAACCGCACCAGCCTGAAATGCGGGTTCGGTATCGTGTGGACGGCGAGCTCCAGCAGGTGATGACGATCCCGACGCACATCGAGCAATCGGTCGTATCGCGGATCAAAGTCATGGCAGACATGAATACCACGGAGACTCGCCGCGCGCAGGACGGACATCTTTCGCTGAATGAAAAGGGCAAGAAGGTAAACTACCGAGTTAGCGGCATACCGACCGTAAGCGGTGAGAAAATGGTTCTTCGCTTGCTCGATGAGGGCAATAAGATCTTCGATTTAAAGAAGCTTGGAATCGAACCTCAGGATTTGAAAAAGTTGCAAGCGGTCGTTGAAAAACCGCATGGGATGTTTATTGTGACCGGCCCGACAGGCTCGGGAAAGAGCACCACGCTCTATGCGTTGCTCAGCAAAATGAATGAAATCAGTCGCAATATTGTGACGGTGGAGGATCCGGTGGAATACAAGATTCCCGGTATCAATCAGGTCCAGAGCAACAACGAGCACGGGCTGGGCTTTACGAACGCTCTGAAGTACATCATGCGGCAGGACCCCGATGTCATCATGATCGGTGAAATCCGGGATCACGAAACGGCGGGCCTGGCCGTTCAGGCGGCTTTGACCGGCCACTTGATGATCAGCACCCTGCACACCAACGATGCACCCAGCACGATCGCGCGTTTAAACGACTTGGGCATCGACCACTTCAAAATTGCAGGCGCCCTGATCGGCAGTATTGCGCAACGGCTGTTACGAAGGGTTTGTGAAGACTGCAAAGAACCAGCGACACCTAAACGCGAGATGCTCCAACGGATGGATATCGATCCCTCGCGGCTTGAGGGAATCACCTTGTTCCGTGGCCGCGGCTGTCCCAAGTGCTTTGGAAGTGGCTATGCCGGCCGACTGCCGATCTTTGAAATCATGATGGTCGAAGATGCCATTCTGCATGCGATCGAACGAGGAGCGCCTGTGTCGGAGATCCGAGAGATCGCCATTCAGAAAGGAATGCGAGATCTCAAGGAAGCAGGTCTGTCGCAAGCGATGGCTGGAAATACGACCATCGATGAAGTTTACTTTAAATCCATCAGTTAACGCTGTCAGGCACCGCAATGAAATTGATTCAGACGACCTCCGTCAACCGCGTGAACAATGCACCTGGCACCGCATCGCATAGCGCTCTGAGCAGCCCCACGAACAGCCTGTCGAGGAATGCCGCGAACAACGGGGCAAAGAGCGCGGCGAAACGCGTTTCGGCCAATGCGTGGCTGGCTTACTTGACCCATCGCCGCGTGTGGAGCCCGTCCAACTGTCGCGCCTCCAAGCGGAGCGTGATGGAGTTGCTCACGATGCTCCGTATGCTTTTGGAAAATGGGTTGTCCTTGCAGAAGTCTTTAGAAACGTTGGTTCACGATCGCGCGTGTCGCAAGCAGCGCCGCATGCTTTCGGTCCTGCATACCCGGGTCACGGCAGGGGAAGCATTTTCGAAATCGATCGCATCGTTTCCGTTGGTATTTACTACCACGATGGCGCATCACATCGCGATTGCCGAAGCATCCGGGACCCTGATTGATAGTCTGCAACGGATCGCAAAAAATTTAGAGGAATCGCTTGAACTGCGCCGCAAGCTGGTTCAGAAACTAAGCTATCCGGCATTGGTGATGGTGGCCGGTTCGGGCTTGGTCGCATTTATGCTGACTTCGGTTGTCCCGCAGTTTGAGAAGATTTATAGCGAATCCAACGTTTCCCTTCCGTGGGTCACATCCTTCATCACAGGTTTGAGCAGGAGCGCGACGAACTACCTATGGATTCTGCCTATCTTGGCCATTGCCTTGGCAGCGATTTGGAGAGGCATTCGCAAAAACCCAAAGACATCAACTCAGTTGGACTATTATTTATTGAAGCTACCCGTGTTGGGAAATTTCCTGATGGACTTTTCGGCTTTGGAGTATCTGCGATCCGCGCTGGTGCTGACCGAAGCGGGCTTTGTGCCATTGGATGCGTTGACCCAAGCTGCCAAAAGTGTTCCCAATCGGTATGCCAAGCAACTGTTGACCAAAGTCGCCCTCGATGTGCAACGGGGACAAAAGATTAGCAAGGCGCTCCGGCCCTGCGAGTTTCTATTTCCCAGTGCCGTCTTGCAGTTGATCGCAATCGGCGAACAGACGGGCGGGCTCGCGCAAGCGTGCCAGGGCGCTTGCCAGTTGGTCAAGGCTCGATTCGAGACGAGAATGAACGCCGCATTGGGTGTAATCGAACCGGTCATGACGATTTCCCTCGCGGCGTGTATCGGATGGATCGTCTTGGCGATCTACATGCCGATGTTCCATATGTTTGACGTACTGGATTTCTAGAAGCGGATGGGGTCGTTACATCGTTATTAAATAAGTAAAGAAAAATGAAGTGCAAAATTTTTGCCTCAGGACAAAAGGCAACCTACTTTTCAGTAAGCAAATGAACGGAGAACGCTCTCCGGTCTACGGAAACCCAATCCGGATTGGGAGTCGAAACGAAGAAGCTAGCTCGGTCGATTTTACACGTCCTTTTACCAATAGGCCCCTTCCATGTATCATTCTAAACGTTCTCGTGCACGTCGCCGCAACGGCTTTTCCTTGATAGAAATCATCTCGGCCGTTGTCATCCTGGCGGTGGTTGCAACCGCGACGGTTTCGACCATCGCTCCCATGCGTGAGAAGTCACGCACCAAGATCGACGATCAGGCAATGGCCCGCTTGAGCGGGATTGTTCAAGCGTATTACATGGAAAAGGGGACCTACCCCGATGCTGCCATGAACCGTTTGATCACTGAAAAGTACTTGGCGGATGTCACTCCATTGACCACGCAATACGGCGGTCGCTACCGATTTGATGCGACAACACAGAGGGTAACCAACCCGCAACGGCCTGCTCCATAAACTCTATCGGAGTGGAGTCCATTCCTCTCGAGACACGGCCAGCGATGGACCGTGTCTTTTTCTTTTTCGTGTACCTTCTGCATTGCCATGAATAATAAAAACGGCTTTACCCTTCTCGAAGTGACCCTGGGCATGATTGCGTTGACCGCAGCAGCGGTTTCGATGCAGATGCTCATGCCCAAACGGGAATCGCAAAGTTTGCAAGCGGCCACCGAGTCTCGAAAATTGACTACGGCGCTTAGGATGACGCGTCAAATGGCCGTATCAAAGCAGACCGAAGCGAGGCTTCGATTCTTAGGCAACGGTCGACAAGCCACCGGCTTCGTCGTCGAGAACCGGATCAATGGATCCTATACCCAAGTCATGCAGGAGAGCATCGTCGCCGAGCCGAGCGCGATGGCAATCGTATTTTCGCCCACAGGTTCCGCCGACAGCGCGTTGCGAGTCACTCTCGGAACGGGTGATTCTATTCGCCAGATCGAGGTGATCGCAGGTAGCGGAATGGTGCGACGCGATGAACCTTAAACCTATCTGCAAACGCAATGTGGCAAAGCGCGCCGGGGCCTCGCTTTTGGAAGTGATGGCCGCAACGGTGTTGGGGTCGATGCTATTGATCCCAATGGTTAAGACGCTCGTGGAATGTTCGAAATGGTCGAACCGGATGGAGTTGCAATCGGAGTTGCTGACGCTCGCCGAGAGCTGTGCAGATGAAACGAAGTTTCGACTGGTAGACAATTTTGTACCGAACCAGTTGAACGCTTCGTTTGCTGCGCAAGGCTACGCGGATGTGAGATACCAAGCAACCTGTTTGCTCCCCGTCGAAGCGGACCTGCGAGGCAAGTACCTGGACATTCGGATCTTGGTATGGGCCGATTTGGACTCCGATGGCACGTACGATGCCGGACAGGAGCCTAAACAGGATTTATTGACCGGGCTCGCCAAACCCTGAATGGTTTAGCGTGGACGGATTCTCGCGACTTTCGGATTTTCATGATAACGACTTGCCAAAGAAACTTTCCAGAGAAACCAGTGCCATGCAAATGAAACGGCCTCCCCCCAATCGATTCGGCGCGTCGTTTATCGAAGTGATGGCAGGTCTGGTGCTCGTGGCGATCCTGTTCGTCCCGCTGTACGGCATCCTGACCGCCTGCACCCGTATCTGGCGACAGTTCGAAGGCGGTCATGGCACCACCGCAAACCGTCAGATGGCCATGCAAGAATGCGAACGCCGTCTGAGGTCCGCTAAACTTCTAGAAAGCTATGACGCGCAGAGCATCGTCTATGTCGACGTTTCAGGTGTCAAGAATCGAATCGCGATAAAACAACGGATGAAACCCAATGGCCTAGGGGTGTTCGACTTGGTTCGAGAAACTCTGAGCGGTGCTCCCCAAACCGAAGTGTTGGCGGAGGACATTGGCACGTTGAGCGTGGCGTTGGTTCGTCAAACACCGGCGGCCGGACAGCTCTTGGAAATCCGATTGGAGAACGTTGTCGTGCCCGGGGTCACCACTCCGCGACGGCACTCGTCTCGCTATGTTTGGAAACGAGCGTGATCGGCAACGCGATCCCGTTGCATAAGCATCCTCGCGGACGATCGCCGTTTTTACGCGAGCGGCAGGCTGAAGCGTACCAGGGATAGTTTGGGACCATTGTCGCGAACGAACAAACGGACGGGACGATGGTCCCATCCTACGGCAGTAACGATCCTGCCGCACGCATTACGAGCGATTGCAGCAATTGCAGCAGTTGACCGTATTGCAGCGAGGGGGCGATGCGTGCGGCGTCCGCGACCTCACGTTTTTCCTTTTCGAGCCGAGTTGCATTGTTTTGCGACGTACGCTTTCCGGTCGATTTGCCCCCGCTCTGGCTTTGCCACTGCTTCCTGCTAAGGTCTCGCACATGATTGCCAAAAAATTGCTGCTGTCGTCCAGGACCGGATCCAAGCGTCGCGGCTATGCGCTCCTTTTTGTTGTCTTGATCGCTGCGATCGGTGGCATGGCGGTGCTGGGAATCGCCCATACCGTGCGGTTCGAGACCTTTGAGGTGCAGGCAAAGCAAAAGGAATTGATCGATCGGCATACAGCGATTCTCAGTGCCGAAAAAGCAAAGGCCCGAACGCCAACAAAATAGTACAAACGGAAAGTCAACCAGCCATGAAGTCGGCGCCCCATACCCATTGCATTGAAAAGAAAGCCGCCCTGTGGCTAGACCAACACGAACTCTACCTGGGTTTGTCGATCGCGGGTCGTTTTGCCGTTTATAGAGCGATTTGGAATCCGGAGCGACACCCTGTTCAGACGCAGGAAGCCGCAGAGCTGTTGAGCTCCACGTTGATCGCCCTCTCCAAAAAACACCAGCTCCATCGGTATGACGTACGGATGTGTTTGGATGACGCTTTGTGTGTGACCCGGGTGGTCACCGGTGACAGCGAATCGGTGCAACGCGAGCTCGACGCGATCCAGGTTCGCAGCCAGTTGTACATCTCTTTAGGGCTCGGAGAAAAACTGACCGGAAACCTGAGAGAAGCGACCGAAGGCCAGCTAGAATACGCGCTTACCTCCGTTGTCAACCAAAGGACAATTCAGGTGCTGTACAATGCGATTTCGGCCGCCCGAATCCGGCTGGAATCCATCGAACCCGTGACGCTCTCGACCACGCGCGGGGTAGGCTTGCTTGGCGCCGACAAGGATCAACCGATCCTGCTGGTTTCGGTAGACAAAAACCGATGCGATCTTGCTATCACGCGATCCGGCAGACTGATGCTATCGTACCGCATCAGTGGAGCCGTCCTGCCCCAGGCCATCGCCGATCAAATCCTTTCGCACATGACCCGGCTGAGAAGATTTTGCCAACGCGTTCGATCCCAAACCGGCTCTTCCCTCGAGCGGATATACATTCTCGGCGATCCAAGTATTGCAGACCCACTCAAACAAATACTCGGCTCTGCCACCGATCGCATCCAAGTCGCGACATTGGAAATTCCAAGCTCCATATACTCGGGCGACTCGGTAGACATTCCCACCGAAGTCAGTATGGGCCTCTGGGCTGCTGTCCAATGGAACGATCATCGGACGGATCTTTTGCCTCCGCCTGATCTGTTGCAACAACTTAAGAAATTACAGCACGATCCTTTGGCCAAGCGCGTGATCAAGAACTTCTATCCGGTTGCGATTGCAGCCGGTTTGATCCTGATGGTTTCCCTCATGCATTGGAACGATTGGCGTCATCTGGCTGCGATGAAATCCAAACTGGACACCGTCACAGCGGAAGTCTCCATCGCCGAAGAGGAACTTACCCATTGGGAAGCCAAGCAGACACTCATCAAGAACTACCGACTGCTCAGAGCGCAAACAGACAACACACGCATCGATGAACTCATCCTTGCGGTTGCTCCTTGCTTGCCTCCCCATACGCGACTCGAAAGCGTGGCCCTAAACGATGACCGATCGCTGTCCCTGAGAGGCATCATGGTGGCAGGGGACCAAACCTATGAGATGCTGATGGCCCTGAAGGTGCTGCCTCAAATAAGCCAAGTCTCTCTAGAATCCGTCAACGCCATGGGGGACGCTCGCGAAAATCAAATTCAATTTGACGTTCGATGCAAACTCCGCCCCCCTCGATCGCCAAGTACCTAAAAAAAATCGCCATTCGGCGAAACACACCTGCTAAACCCGTCCGCCGCGGGTCCCCCATTTCATCCGTCTCCAACCCCATCCCGACCGAAGCAAAGCCATGGATTCCAAAACGATTAACCGTCGCAAAGACTTTGCAGCAACGCCGACGGACCCCCTCCGCAGCGTCGGGAATGTCGCCTCAATCGCTTCTTTCGGATTATTCGTCATTGTCCTCGCCAAATATGTCGATGGACGATACCACCGAGATATCGAGACCAGCGCCCAAGAATCGCTTGTTTCGCAGAGCGCCGATCAGCAATCGCGACTCGAACGGTTTCAATCCGAATCGAATCGGATGCAATCGGAATTGAAATCGCTCGACGAACAGTCCATTTCCTATACAGAATTGACCCAAGTCCAGGACCAATTGCTAGCGTTAGCAAGAAAACATGGATGCACGCTTAAAAAAACGTCTCCTCGCGCAAAGGGGACCATAGACTTCAAGCCGGTGAAGAGTTCGCAGGGACTCGACCCTAACCTCGAAAGAATCAAGGATGCGCAGGAAGACATCAAGGCCGAATTTGAGCTCCATCAAGCAGCACTTGCACTCAACGTGTCGGGGGACTTGGTGCATATCCTTTCCTTTTTGAAAGCCGTACGCGAGCAGACTTGGATCGCTTCGGCAGACCAACTGACGTTGCGTCGGGAGGGGAACACAGCGGGCAACATGTGCTTGGAATTGGAATTGGTTTTTATGAGTCTTCAACGAAAGAAATCTGGCGAGTTCGGCGATTCGCCGGGGCCAAGAGCCTAGTAGCAAGCAACGACGGATGACGACGCAAATTGTTTATGGCTGAATTCCCATGGATGGATGATGATTGCCCCCCAACCACGTACCGAACCTAGTCCTCAAAAAAAAATCGATCTATCCTTGCTTGATCTACGCAGTGTTTTGAACGTTGCATGGGCGAGAGTGATCGTGATGATGGGTTGGGTGCTATTGCCACTGCTATTGCCACTGCTATTGCCACTGTGCTCGACTTTGGTTGCCCAGATCCCGTCGACTAGCCAGTTGCGATCGGAGTCGATTGCGCCTCAGGCAGAGACGATCCGCACGATGGATCAGGTGTTGCAGCGGCGTGGCACCGTGACTTTTCGCGACACACCGATAGCGGAAGTGGTATTGACGCTTGGGCAGCAGTGGAACGTCAACATTGTATCGGGTGCGGACATTACGGGGACCGTAAGTGGCTCGTTCCGAGATGCGCCCTTGAGGGAGATTCTGGATTCGCTGCTTCATGTGAACGGGTATGGCTACCGTCAAAACGGAGGGAGTCTATTGATACTTAAGCAGGAGGAGATTGGACCGAACAATCCCAACTTTCGCGTTGAGACATTGACATTGCCCCCCAGTCTGAGCGGGCAGGCATTGGAGGAAGTGGTGGGTGCGTTGCGAGTATTCTCCAGCACGTCGGGGGGGCAATTGCATGCAGTGCCATCCAGCAACTCGATCGTTGCGCACGACATGCCTGAGCGGATCGAACAGATGCGCCAGATGCTCAAGAGTTTTGCGGGTGGACCAGCGGGGTCCCCCCGAGCCGGTCCTGGGCTTCCCGCCACCTCGGCAGTCCCTGGTGGATTTGCGGCGAATGTGCCAGAGTTTGAAATCGTGACCCTCCGACCGCAGTATGTGACGGCGGCCGAGTTGTCCAAAGGGGTGGAGATGGTCATTGGAGCGCAGGGCACCTTTGTACTTCTCGAGGGCGAAGAAGCATTGATTGTTTCGGGCCAGCAAGAAACGATACGACGAGCGTCGCATGTGATGGCGCAGTTGGATCGTCCGAGAGCTCAGGTGCGGATCACGGCCTACATTTACGATGTCGCGCTTGGCGAATCGGAGCAATCGGGGATTGATTGGTCGAGTCGCGTGATGAGCCGCTCGTTGGATGCTAACGGTATTCCGCGGGACGTCATGCGTGCCGATAACGGTCTGCTCACTCGCAACCAGTCGGCTTCGACTATTCCCAATGCGGTGCCGTTGGGATCGACAACGACGGGTGCGGCGGCAGCAGCATCGGGTGCGACTGGCCCGCAGTGGGTTTTCCGAACGCTATCGAACAACTTCGAACTCAACACGGTGATCCAAGCTTTGGATGAGACAAAGGGAGCCAAACTTTTGGCGGACCCGCATGTCACTGTTTTGGATCGACACAAAGCCACGATCGATATCATCACCAAGGTCCCCATTCAACAGTTGACGCAAACCCAGCAAGGGGGCAGCATCGGGACGACCGCCTTCGAGGAAGCCGGTGTGAAACTGGCGGTCACGCCGCGCATTTCCAGCGACAATACGATTCAGATGATCGTCACCCCTGAAGTGAGTGTGTTGACTGGCTTTAGCAACGGCAATCCCATCATCGATGCACGCCGTTCCACGACGACGGTACGGATTGGCAATCAACAGACGTTGGTGATTGGCGGATTGCGTCAAAAAACGATGGTGGAAACGGTTCGCGGTATCCCTGGTTTGATGAAGATGAAATACATCGGAAAGCTATTTCGGGCGCATAACACCGAAATGAAGGAGAGCGAACTGATCGTGTTTCTCCAACCAGAGATAATCGACTACACCACGACGGGCTTGCCCCGCGAGGAAATGGCCTTGGAGCAGCAGAAGTCGGTGCTGAGCCGGATCCCAGTTTCCTGTCCTGGCCCTCACTCTCCCAACTGCAACGACAAAAATTGCCCTCACCACTACCCTCGCCCGCGCGCCAATCGAGGGATGGCCGACGATGGATTCGTCAATGCGGCTGGCTACGAATTGCCTACCTACCGCGATCCCGCTCAGCAGAGCTCGCCCGAAACGCGAGGCTTTGCAGAGACGCGTTCTTCAGGCGGACGGGAGCGATCACCACCGAGCAACCTGCTCTATCCGGCCGAGGTGCTCAGCGCGCCTCCAGGAGATTGGAATGCTCCCCTTTCTCCAACGCCAATCGACTTGCAGGACCGTTAGGCGAGCGGTAGGAATGATCCTACCGCTCGCCTTAGCAACCTATCGGCCACCTGCCCAGACGATTCCGTTGATGACCGCATTCAAGAAGACCTTGTCCGAAAAGGTATCTTTGGAGTGACCGTAGGTCGTTCCGAACACTCTGGCCTTGCCGTATTGGTTGGTCCAAAAAACGGCATGCTCGGCACTGTTGACTTCGCTTTTTGAGGTGGCCAGAACGGTGGTATTGGGCCAAACTTTTTCGATCACATACAGTTCGTCCATGGCGGAAGTGTAGTTTGCGGGGAAGCCCTTCATGACCGGGTGATCCGCTTTGACAACCGTCACCGGGTAGCGGCTCTGATGGTCGTGTTTGCGGCTGGTGACCCCGAGGAACTCTCGCCAATTGTCGATCTTGGCGGATCGATAGGTATGCATTGCGCAGTGGATGACGACTGCGTTGACACCGTCGAAGTGGGGTTGGGTGATACTCTTGATATACGTTTCGTCGTCGGTGTCCGCAAAACATTCATTGTGAATGACCACGTCAAAGCCTTCGAACCACTTGGGGTTTTTGTAGAGGTCGATCATTGCTTTGGTCCCTTTGCCCCCTTGATTGACGATCGTCCAATCGATGGGGATGCCTTTTTCCTGAGCGGCCAACTGCAATGCTTTGGTTTGGAAATCGTAGTCATGACAGCAGCCGCCTGTGACGAGCAAAACGGACAAGTTTTTTGCACTTTTAGGGACAGGGCTGGCGGTGGCAGCGGCGGGGCTAGGATTGGATGTTTGCGCCATTCCAGGAATGACTGCAAACAATGCCACGGCGACGGCGTAAACAACCACAATGCTGCGAGAAAAAAGGGAACTCATGGGACGTATCACCAGTCGGAAAGGAGGGAAGGAAATGGGGGACCGGCCGTCCATGCGTGTTGGATTGCCAAGCGGTCGTATTGTACTCTAGAGGAATGAAACCGTGCGAATTCGACTAACCCCTTGGGGCATTAATCTGTTACAAATAGAGGAATGCAAAGCGTCTTGAAATCCCAAATGAAATCCAGTTATTCCATTCCCCAGTCCATTGGCCAAAAGCTGGTTGACCTTCGCGGACTCATTTCCCGATTCGTGATTAGCCAGTCGTTGATCCTCTTGGCGATATGGTTCCTGACCGCCTTTTGGACGTTTGGGCTTTTGGACTATTTGCCCGCGAAGATGGGCGCGGCGGAGTCTCCGTTAGCGGTTCGGGCGGTGATGCTGTTATTGCTGGTTTCTGTTTCGTTCTATCTCGTTTATCGGCTTCTTTGGCAGCGTTGGAAAGTCCGCTGGAGCGACTCGTCTCTCGCTCTGCTGATCGAGAGCAAGCATCCCGAATTTCAAAGTGCTCTGGTGACGACCGTCCAGGCAGCCAAGCCCTCAACAATGGTAGGGGGTTCGTTGGCCGAGCATCCATCCCGATCTAGTTTGTTGGAGATGGCTAACAACCGGGCATCGCACTTGATGGAATCGGTGGATGTCAATACGTTGGTCCGATTTCGTCCGTTGCAGTTGCAAC
>JANODW010000362.1:0-8136 GCA_031412875.1 Pirellula sp.
CAGAAAGGATAATCGTGCAGGTATTGCTCTTGGTGCCAGAGCCGGCCATCCTCCCGCAATCGACGCGTGATCTGTTTGTCGGCATCTTTGACCCAAGTCCCTTCGTAGTCCGGTGCTTCGGCCGTAAATCGACCATTGGGCGCAACGGCGCACAGCAACGGAATTTGATCTGGCGACACAAACCGAGCGCGTTCGGCCACGAGCACTTCATAGTCTGCTTCACCGAAGGGAGGAGCCATGTGCACGAGCCCGGTACCGGAATCGATCGTGACAAAACTCGCTTCCACGACTCGCCACGAGGGCCGGCTTCGGCCACCGCTCTTGAGTTCGCCCATCTCTTGGGACTGCAGATCGTAGTAGTACGGGAACGGAGGGACATATTTCAAATCCAGTAACTCCGACCCCTTGACCGTTTTTTGAACCGTGAGTGTGCGTTTGGTTTTTTCGGCCAAGGAATCGACCAATGCGCTCGCGACGATGATGGTTTCGCCCGTTTCTCCATCGGTGCAATAGGAGTAGTCCAGTTGAGAATGGACTGCCGCAAACTGATTGCTCGGCAAGGTCCAGGGCGTTGTGGTCCAAACAACCAACGATGTGTTTTCGACTCCTTCGAGCGGGAATCGAACGTATACGCTCGGATCGGCAACTTGACGGTATCCCTGTCCGACTTCACCCGCGCTCAAGGCTGTGCCGCCCTGAGCCCACCACCAAACGATTTTGTGCCCGCGGTACAGCAACCCCCGGTCAAAGAAGTTCTTCAACGACCACCAGACGCTCTCGATATAGCTTTGATGGTACGTCACGTAGGCTTGTGAGAGGTCGATCCAGAAACCGAGTCGCTCGGTCATTCGCTCCCATTCTTGCATGTATCGCCAAACGCTTTGTTGGCAGCGCTGGATAAAGGCTTCGATGCCAAACGCTTCAATTTCTTCTTTGCTGTGGATGCCGAGTTCCTTGCAAACCTCGACTTCTACAGGCAGGCCGTGTGTGTCCCAACCTGCTTTCCGCTCGCAGCGGTATCCACGCATGTTTCGATATCGGGGAAATAGATCCTTGATAGCGCGCGTCAAGCAGTGGCCGGGATGGGGCATCCCATTGGCCGTCGGGGGACCTTCGAAGAAGACAAAGGAGGGCGCATCCTTTCGCAGCTCAAGCGACTTCTGATAAATACGGTTTTGTTTCCAAAACGCTAGGGTCTCTTCCTCGAGTTGAGGGAATTTGATGTCGGTCTTAACAGCTTGAAACATGACCTGAGATCGGGGTCAGATGAAAAGGGGCGGCAAATCGGGGATCCATGATCCACGTCGAGCGCATGCGTCGCTCAGTGGATCCAAATCATAGACATTTGAACCGCTTTGCGGTATCGCGAATGTCCTTTCCTAAAGACTTGCGGCCGTGGGTAGCCGCTTTTCAGGCGATGGGCAGGACCACTACTAACGTAGCATGGGACCTTTGTCCCGTCCGTATTGTGAGTTCGGGACAATGGTCCCAACCTGCCGCTCGTCTTAAGAGCCGAGAGTATAAACAAAATTACTTCTAAGCCCGTCTGCGACATCAGTCGATTTCGTCGATGTCCGGTCCGACTTCTTCTTCTTCGTCGAGGATTTCACCGTTTCCGAGGTCGACATCGGCATCGGTTACCAATCCGTCGTCGGCGGGTTCGATTTCGTACTCATCATCGAGTTCTTCTTCGAAATCGTCGTCGAAATCATCGTCGAAGTCATCTTCATCAAAGTCTTCGAAGGGATCGGCATCTTCGTCTTCGGCATCTTCTTTGAGGGGCTCTTCTTCGATTTCGTCTTCGTCTTCTCCCCAGGAAGCGCGGACCGTACCTCGCTTGGGGGAATCCACTTTGAGCGCCATTTCAAACCAGTCTTGCAACGGCTTGCCAAACTCCACTGCGGGCTCAAGGGTTTCAACATCGCCGTCGTTCGCGTCGGAAGGATCGATATCTTGCACACTGGCCAAATCGAAACTGCACGAGCCATTCGGAGCAAACGACGGACCTTGATGGGTGCAATCGTTGTCGAAACTGTTTTCTAATTTTGACTTAATGACTAGGTTCACTGAGTCGCTCCACCAAATTGCGTGTAGTGTGTGTGTTGTCTTCAAAACCAATGAGGCGTTCGGTTTGCGAACGCTAAGGGTCTCTCGATCTGATCAGCCTGTCAACTACCATTTGCAGTTGTTTTTAGAAGTACATGATAATCGCAGGTTGGGCTGTATCGGCGGGCGATAAAAACCGAAAGTTTGGTTTCGTTTTTATCCGACAGTCGCAGTGCGCAGGCTACCTGTTTTTTTGATGAAAACAGTATGCGGGCGATTGCCGGGTGATACGGGTTACTTTTGAAAATCGTCGATGGTCAACAGGGTTGCCAACGGGATGCCTGCCGCTTGGAAGGCCGCTTGACCCCCTTCAAGGCGATCGATGACTCCGAGCACTCCGATGACTTCCAAGCCGAAGTCGCGGGCAGCGGTGGCGGCTTTCAATGCGCTTCCTCCACTGGTGATGACATCCTCAACAATCACGCACTTCATGCCTGGTTTCACGGGGCCTTCTACTAGTTTTCCAGTACCATGCTGTTTGGCTTCCTTGCGGACCATGAATCCTAACAACGGATGATTCCCCAGGCCTGCATGGACAACAATCGACGCGGTGATCGGATCGGCTCCGATGGCCAATCCACCTACCGCATCCGGAACGGAGCCAAATCGGCCGCTCGTGATCATCTCAAGCATCCCTGCGGCAATTTGATTCGCGCCTTGGGGATGCAGGGTCACCATTCGGCAATCCAGATAGTAGGACGCCTGTTTGCCACTAGCCAGTGTGAACTGTCCAAACTGGAGCGCATGTTCTCGGATGATTGCGATTAAGCGATTTCGGTCGTAGTTCAAATTCATCAGCTTTCAAGAACTTTTTTGGAGGGATGGCGAAGCACGAAACAGACTCTGTCAGTGTATCGACTTGCTCGATCTAGGTCGAGGAGTGTCAGCGCATGGTTAACATCGCATACGAGGATGTACCGACCAAGCGATTCGGCTAAGCGATTAGCTCGTCGATGACTCTGCCATGAACATCGGTTAAGCGTCGGTCGATGCCATTGTTGCGAAAGGTCAACTCGGTATGGTTCAGTCCCAATTGATGAAGAATCGTTGCGTGGATGTCGTAGACTTGGGTTGGGTTGCTGCGGTCCAGGGGTTTGTATCCCCAAGGGTCGCTTTGGCCGTACGTCATCCCACCCCGGACACCACCTCCGCATAACCAATTCGTAAAAACGAACGGATTGTGGTCGCGTCCTTTTCCACCTTGAGAGGATGGCATGCGTCCAAACTCGGTGGTCCATAGGATCAAGGTATCGTCCAACATCCCTCGTTGCTTTAAATCCTGAATAAACGCGGAGCAACCCCGAGCCATGCCCATCGCGAGCGGCCAATGGTCCCGCCGTACATCCTCGTGAGAGTCCCAGTTGCGACGCGGGAATCCGTTGTCGTTGCCACTCCATACCTGCACGAAGCGGACTCCGCGTTCGAGCAGTCGCCTTGCCGCCAAGCACTTCTGCCCGAAGTGAAAGATCTCTTCCGGCGCATTGATTTCCTTGTCCCATTCTTGGGGTCCGCGTTCCAGTCCATAGAGTTTCAGAGTCTGCAACGTTTCCTTGGAAAGGTCCAGCGCTTCGGGAGCCGCGAGTTGCATCTTGGCTGCGAGTTCGTAGCTTCGGATCCGGCCTTCGAGACGCGCGTCTCCCAGTCGCGAAGCAGCATGTTCTCGATTGAGCTGTCCCAGCAATTGTTGCGTCCTTTGTTCGCTTTGCTCGGTAATAAAATCGCCGGCTGCGTGCGGGAACAAATCCGCAATAGGATCGGATCGCCCTGGATAAATGATTGTTCCAGCGTGCTGGGCCGGTAGAAAGGAAGCATCCCAATTCTTGACCCCGTTGGAACCAAAACCTCGATGGTCGGGCAAAACGACGAAGGTGGGCAAATTCTCATTGATCGAGCCCAGTCCATAACTGACCCAACAGCCCGCGCCTGGAAATCCCGGGACCAAAAATCCAGTGGATTGCAATAATGTGGCAGCGCTATGCACCCCGGACTTGCTGACCATATTGTGGACGAAAGCCATTTCATCCACTACAGAACCCAACGGCGATACCGCATCGCTGAGCATCTTTCCGCTTGCACCGTAAGGCTTGAAATCCCAAATCGGTTTCAGCCACGGTCCAAGACCGTTCTGAAACGCTTCCACCGGTTCTCCGAAATCGCTCGGCTCCCCGTCTCGCTTGATCAATTCGGGTTTGAAATCGAAAAGGTCGATATGGCTCGCAGCCCCCGACATAAAGAAATGAACAACCCGTTTCGCTTTGGCACGAGGGGGTGATCCGGATGCATTGTTGTCCCGCGTGCTGGCTTCGTTTGCGCGTAACTCTCCGTCGTCGGCTAACAGCGATGCCAATGCGATCGCACCGAGTCCCCCGCCCGATTCATTCAAAAAACTGCGTCTGGATTGCATTGGCTTTGTCATTCAATCCACAAAAGTAAAGGCGTTCAAATTGAATAGCAGTCGACATAGGTTGGCTAGTCCATCGGAACCACGCAGTCCATTGGCTTTGACGAAGGCAATCAATTGTTCCCGCTCGGTTGCAGACGGAGGAACTCCCAACGCCAGTCGATAAGCCCGGATGACTTGTTCTTCCAGTTCGCTCGACTCCCGTTCCAACCGCTTCGCGAACTGGTTCGATTGGGTCAAGATGAATCCATTGTTGAGCAGCGCCAACGCTTGGATGGAAGATAAGCTCTCATTGCGTTTGTCGACGCGTATGGACGGGTCGGCGCAGTCGAGTGAAGTCAGCCACGGCTGGGTCTGAGAGCGGACGATAAAGCGATAGACGGATCGTCTCCAAGTTTTAATATCGTTGGGATCGGCCAGTCTGTATTCGTAATGAGGCGAATGGTCGGGATGCTGCATTACGAAGTCTTGCCAGCCGGGCCCGCCCATCGCGTTGTCCAAGCACCCAGAAACGGCGAGGACCGAATCTCGAATCGCTTCCGCCTCCAACCTCCGCCGATTCTGACGCCATAAAAGAATGTTGCTCGCATCGATCGACTCGCCGATGGGGTTGCTGAGTGACGATTGCCGATAGGTGTCGCTTTTTACGATCAGGCGGTGCAACGCTTTGATGGAGCCACCTCCGTCGCGCAACGCGGTCGCGAGCCAATCCAATAGTTCGGGGTGACTTGGCTGCGAACCGTTGCGTCCAAAATCGTTTGCCGAATCGACCAGTCCACGGCCGAAGTGATACTGCCAAACGCGATTGACGATACTTCGCCAAGTGAGAGGATTGGCGGGATCGGTGATCCATTTTGCGAGAGCAACGCGGCGAAGCGATTCGTTGTTCCCGGGCTCTTCGGGGAATTTGCTCGGGAGGAAGGTGAGGGCTTTCAGAGTACCCGGTCCCACTTCAGCGGCAGGCCGTGTTACTTGCCCACGTAACAGTACATGGATCGGGCGGGGTTTGCCACCGGTCGCGCCTGTCCCGACAAAGGTACCGCTACCCGTATGAACTCCACCTACGAAAGCAAGGCTCGGCGGGGGCATTTTCCGCAGCTCTTCCTCAACCTTTTCGAGGATGGCGGTCCACTCCTGGAACTGCCGCCGAACATCAGGGTCTGCATGCTGGAGCAGGATCTGCTCCCGTTGTTGCGTTAGCGATTGCGCATCCTCTGGGTTGCTGACGGCTGGGTTGCTGACGGAGGGGTGTTTCCCATCGGTAAGGTTCGACATTCGCCATCGTGGGCCGGCTTCGATAGAATCCTTGGCGGCAACCTTTTTGCCCAGCGCGATATTGTTTTTTTGGCTATCGTGCACTTGAAGTTCGGAGAGTGCAAAAATGAAATCGTTTTGCCTTGCCGCGAGTTTTGATGCGGTAACACGTACGTACCGAGCCCTCGTCGGCGTGCTGGTATTGCTCTGTGCAACGAAGGCAGTCAACCCGGGGTTTTTGAAATCGGCGAGAAGCGTTAGCGGCTGCTGATCGCCTATCGCGGTCGCATTTTTCTCAAACTGGGGATCGTCGCTAACCTCGATTTTAAACCGGGTTGGGAAACCAAATCCTTTTCCAATGCCGTTGAAATCGTCGTAGCAGGGGAGGAGTGTCACGCTTTGAATTTCGGACTGTTCGCCCAGATCGATTTGCACCCATTTTTCTGAGTCTTGGTGGACGGAAACCGCGCTGTGGTATCCAAACTCGGCTTCCTGGACAACACTTTTGCCTTTGCTCTTTGCGGCGTTCTCAATGCGTTGCGTGAGTAAAGAATACTCCGCACCCGCGAGTGCTTTCAACGCCTCCTCGATTTCGTTTCGTTTTTGTTTCGCTTCTTTAGCAGCCAACTCCAGTGCAACAAATTTTTTCTGTCTGGAGTCCTCAGGGTAGTACTTGCGCTCGGTTCGATCTAGGGCCGAGAATACCGCTTGCAAGCGATAGTAGTCCTCTTGCGATATGGGGTCGAATTTATGATGGTGGCATTGGGCGCAGTGGACGGTAAGACTGCAAAAAGAACCGATGGTATTGGACACCATATCGTCGCGATCCAGATGCCGAGCAATCTTGCCATCGATCTTCGATTCAGATACTTCCGCGTGTCCGATGAAGTCCCATGGGCCTGCGGAGATGAACCCCAGAGCCTCGATGCCATCGCGGGTGCCGGGCCAAAGGGCATCGCCGGCAATTTGCTCTTCGACAAAGCGAGCATAGGGTTTGTCTTCATTGAATGAGCGGATCACGTAGTCGCGATACGGCCAAGCGTTGGGGCGCGGTTTGTCTTTGTCGTAACCGTGTGTATCGCCATAATGAACGATGTCGAGCCAATGCCTCGCCCACCGTTCGCCGTATTGAGGCATGGCAAGGAGTTTTTCGACCAGACGATCCCATGCGCCTTCCGGATCCACCGTCGACTCCTCGGTGAATAGGTCGATCTCCTCGGGAGAAGGAGGCAAACCGATCAAATCGAAATACAACCTGCGAGCCAACGTCGGTGCGTCGGCAAGACGCGATCGAGGTAGTCCCTGCGCGTCGAGTTTGCTTCGAACAAAGGCATCGATCGGATTTCCCGTTGCAAAAGGGACTGGTGTTTTTCGCAAAGGCTTGAAGCTCCACCAATCCAGTCGGTCGACAGCTTTTGTCTTGTTGGCGTTGTCTGAGTTGTCCGAGTTGTGCAAGTTGTCCGCGTCAGGCCAAGCTGCGCCCGAGTCTATCCAGCTTTGTAGGATCGCTATTTCCTCGGCGGTCAATCTTGGCTTTTGGCTATGCTTGGGTGGCATGGCCAATGCGGAATTGGAATCGGTTACATAGAGCATCAGCGGGCTCTGTGCGCTGTTTTTTGGAAGGATCGCCGCCGTTCCGTTTTCTCCACCGTTGGTGGCGATTTCGCGATGGTCCAGTCGGTATCCGCTTTCCTGAATCGATGGTCCATGGCAGGCATAGCACTTGGCTGCAAAGATAGGCCTTACCCGTTCCCTGTAAAAGGAATCGCTAACGACGATGGGAGCGTCAAAACCCCCGTAAAGGATTTGCCTAACGCATGCCAACAAGAGGCAAACGACGGCAAAGAATGGCGCGATGCGCGCGTTTGCTGTCGCCATTTTTTCGGGGAAGGTTGGGGTTGGCATCGCGGAACCGGAAGGCGGCGTGAGGTAGGGCAGGCGCGTCATTGACGACCCCTCTGAGTGTACACCAATCTTCGGCGTGAAGCACACCGGATCGAGGCGATCCAAGCGGGGGTGAGGCGTGCGAGCGGGGCCCCGGCTTTATTGGGTGGCAGGTTGCTGCATCACGCAACAAACTCGAAACCAAAGGTGCGAGCGACCGCTTGATTGGTTACCGCTCCCTTGTGGATGTTGAGCGAGTCTCGCAAAGGTTTTGAATTGACGATGCACTTATCAACACCGTCGTCTGCCAATTGCAGGATCCAGGGGAGAGTCACATTGCAAAGGGCAAAAGTGCTTGTTCTGCCGACGGCGCCCGGCATGTTGGTGACACAGTAGTGAACGACATCGTCGACCACGTAGGTCGGCTCGCGGTGGGTTGTGGGACGGCTCGTTTCAACGCATCCCCTTGATCGATGGCGACGTCGATGATC
>JANODW010000363.1:0-3861 GCA_031412875.1 Pirellula sp.
CTCTAGAAGAGGCGCTCGGTTTCGCGGTTTCCAGGAAACGCGGGTTGCATGTCCGGAGTGATCGTATTGACGTACGGCGTATTGGTTTCGATCGGAATGTCTACCCCATCGCGTCTGGCTCGGTTCTCCAAAGCCTTAACCAAATATCGGACGCGATCGGCTCCCTTGCTCTTGTAGACATAATCAAGCGAACCCAGCCATTCGCTGGTCTCCGCCGGGTCCACGTCGACTTGTGCTTCGACTTGGCCGGAGGCAGCCATCACCGCAGGGTCTACTTCGCCTAAGAGTTTCGCATCTGCCATCGGAGTACGTTTCTTTCTCGGTCTATTTTTATCGGACAGTCAACCAAACGCCTCGGGAGCGCGCTCAGGAAGCTTTCACCATAATCGCAAAACGCCGTATTGTCGCGAAATTGCAGGTCGGCGTAAAGGTGCATCCGTATTGAAGAAGTCGATCGCTTTCCGATTGCAAAGCGACGCAAGGCGTGCCTTGCTCGCCAAATCAATGCCTCTCGCTCATCGCAAAGGAATCGAAATCTCCCGTAAAGCCTCTTCAAAGGGTCGAATCGTTCGATTGCAGCCCCGCTTTCGCTTTTAGCCCTCCGAGCATCCTCGGCTTAGGGCGACAGCTAGCATGCCTGCCAAATTAAACCCCATAGCTCCATCTCGCAGGCCCCTAGAGCAGGCCCCTGTCGCTGGCCCGCCGCGCAAGCATTATCAAGAAATCTCGCGCAGCCACGAATAGGGTTCCTGGGGTATACTCGACGATCTCTATGGTTGGCTCCGTTGCCCAATCGATCCTCGACCCGATTTTCCAAAAACCCTCAACCTGCGACGCTCCTTTCATGGCCCAGGCACCTTCCATCCAACAGACCGAAGTGCAAGTCATTCGCGAGACGATAGAGAGTCTTGCGGTCGCGTTCATCCTCGCGCTCCTCTTCAAGGCATTCATTGCAGAGGCCTTTGTTATTCCAACCGGATCGATGGCCCCCACCTTGATGGGCGCTCACAAAGATATCCGTTGCGAGGAATGCGGGTACCAATACCAGTGCGGAGCCAGCAACGAGTTCAATCCAGTCGGCGCACGGACGGACCAGCTCGTCATCGGAACCACTTGCCCGCTCTGTCGCAAACCGCAAGTCGCCAACCCATCGGTGAACTCAAACCACGCGACATTCTCGGGGGACCGCATCCTGGTCAGCAAACTCGCCTATGCTTGGACCGAGCCGCGAAGGTGGGATGTCATCGTGTTCAAGTTTATTGAAGAGGCTCGGCTAAATTACATCAAGCGCTGCACCGGTCGCCCCAACGAAACACTTCGGATCCGTGAAGGCAATATCTATGTTCGAGACGATAGCCTCACCACCCCATCCAACGATGGCAGCAAAAAGGATGAATCCGCATTCAAGATAGCGAGAAAGCCTCCCCATGTGATCAACTCCATGCTCCAGGTTTTGTACGATTCCAAATACCTCCCCAAGAATCTCATCAGCGCCGGCATGCCCAGCGCCTGGCAGCCCTTTCCAGCGGACCAGTCGAGCTGGAACGTGGACCAATCTGGAACCAAGTGGTCCGCCACGGTCAGCAAGGTCCCAACCGGAACAACGCAATGGCTCAGATACTATCATCGCGTGGTCGATCCACTCGCTTGGGAAACGGTAGACGCAACGGGGAAATTACCTGCCCCTATCTCTCCTTATTCTTCGCGATTGATCAGCGACTTTACCGCCTACAACGCCAGCTACTCCACCGACAAATCCCGCATCGACGCAGAGAATTTCGATGGGATTGCGAGGGACTGGATCCGCATCGCCAACCGGTCGGGCTTTGGTTCCAATCGGCCTCTTGAAAACGACGGCATTCATTGGACCGGTGACTTGGCTGCGGACTTCGAAGTCAAGACAGAACGCGAGACACAATCGTTGGCGTTGGTTTTGGTGGAATCGGGTGTGGAGCATGAATGCAGAATCGATCTCAAGACAGGACAAGCGACGATGACGGTCCTGCTGGATGGGAAGCCGGTAGAAGCCTTTCAGCAAGAAGGAGATTCGCTCGCAGACAAAGCCATCGCCAACACGAGTGTTCGCGCTGGCGCGAAACATCGTATCCGTTTTGCCAACGTGGACGATACGCTCGTCCTTTGGGTCGACGGATCTCCCGTCAAATGGTCGCCAAGCGGCAACTTGCAGAGCGAAGCCTATTTGCCGTTCGGCACCCGCGTTCCAAAAAGTTCGCCCAGCAATCCGCTCGATGCAGCCCCGATCGCGATCGGTATCGAAGGGGGCGGAGCCGAGATTGTGCGCGCTCAAGCATTTCGGGACATCTACTACATCGCTCATGGAAACCGCAACCAGGCGTTGTTCGATTACTACGATGTTCTCGGCGCCATGCGGACCACCAGCACCCCCGAAAACAACGATCGTTACGCCCGCGAAATCCACAATTTGTCCGCCTCCGAGCTAACTCAAAAAATGTCGCAAGAAGGGCTCAATCGCAATGCCGTTCTTTCGAATCCAAATCTGTGGGCCAGTGGACCGATGGCCAAGAGCCGTCAAACGGTTGAGTTCCCGTTGAAAAGCGATGAATACTTCCCTATGGGAGACAACTCCGCTGCAAGTTCCGATGCCCGTTCTTGGTCCGATCACCATCAGCCCGAGCGCCTCTTTATCGGACGAGCAGTGATGGTCTTTTGGCCCCACTATTGGAACGCCCCTGTTCCTTTCTTGCCCAATGTCCAACGCATGGGACTAAATCGCTAGGCAATGCAGGCCCTCCCCCACGAAAGCAACTAGAACATGGATGTTCTCAACGTAGTCGGACTTGAAAAGACCTATGGTCGTCGCAAAGTAGTCAGCGGCGTGAGCATGCGAGTCGGCACCGCCGAAATCGTCGGCCTGCTCGGACCCAATGGCGCCGGCAAGTCCACCAGTTTTCGCATGACTTGCGGATTGGTCATGCCGGATCGTGGTCAAGTGTTTCTCGGTGGCGAAGACGTCACGTATTGGCCTATGTTTCGACGAGCTCGAGATGGTGGCATGGGCTACCTCGCTCAGGAGTCAAGCGTATTCCGAAGGCTGACCGTTGAGCAAAACATTTCCGCCATGCTCGAACTCTTGGGCGTGGGCTGGACCGAGAGACGCAAGCGAACAGACGAACTTTTAGCCCAATTTAAAATCACACACATCCGCCGCTCGCGCGCTTCGAAACTCTCCGGTGGCGAACGACGCCGACTCGAAATCGCTCGATGCCTCGTCTCCAATCCCCGCATCATCATGCTCGACGAACCTTTCGCGGGGATCGATCCTGTTACCGTGCAAAGCATCCAGCAAACGATTTTCGACCTTAGGGATACCGGCATCTCTATCTTGATCACCGATCATGCCGCCTTGGAAATCCTCGCTGCAGTCGACCGTTGTTATGTGATCAACAAAGGTTCCGTGCTTTGCGAAGGCCGGCCCGATGAAGTGAAACAACATCCTGAAGTGCGAAAACAGTACCTAGGGAACATCCAAGGGGACAACTAACCCACGCTAGCAACTTGACTGCCCACCGGGGCGACACTTACCGCGGAATTCAGCCACTATCAGAAACACTCGGTTTGATCATAATGTGAGCAACTAGACGACTCCGTCCTATCGATCGTTATGTCGATGCGTGCTCCGCTGCACGCTGTGAACGAAATTTGCCAATATGATCAACACCCTGTTCCTTCCAGAACTTCGCGAAATGCTTGCGGAAAAGCTGACGGAGGAACTGCGCGAATTTTGCGTGGCACTGCACCCCGCCCGCACGGCTGAATTCATGGAAGGGCTCGACAGTTCCGAAACTTGGCAAGTGCTCCAGCATGCCGACCCGGGCTTGC
>JANODW010000364.1:0-21097 GCA_031412875.1 Pirellula sp.
ATGGGACTTTTTTGAGCGAGGGCGCCGCGCTGCTCATGGGTGCCGTGACGCTCATCGGCGTTGCGACGCTCATCGGTGCCGCGACGCTCATCGGTGCCGCGACGCTCATCGGGGCCGTGACCAACGAAGTCGATGGCGAAAACTCTTTCGGAGCCAACTCGCGACCGATCGGTTCAAATCGGGCCCGCCCCTCATAGCGTTCCAATCGCATCATCAACTCCGATGCCAGTTCCTCAATCGAACCAAAGATACCTGTGATACGACCTTCGAAATAATGGGACGCGATCGCTGCAGGAATGGCCACGATCAATCCAGCCAACGTCGTCACCAAGGCCTCATAGATGCCTACCGCTAGAAAGTCAGCGCGATTTTGGCCGGCGGTCAGTTGAGTCGTATCGTGAAACGCCCGGATCAATCCCCAAACTGTGCCTAACAAACCAAGCAATGGAGCAATACCTGCCGCCAAATTCAGCCATCTCACATTGCTGTACGCGCGATCGACTTCGCGTTGAGATGCTTCGTTGGTCGCCGCTTGGACTTCAGGTTGCGGGCGGCCTGTCTTCAAAACCATCGCTCGCAAAATCCTCGCCGCGGCCGAGGGAGACTCGCCACACAACCGGTAAACGTCTCGAGGATCCAATTCCCCTTGCTTGGCCAATTGCAACAAACTTCGACGCAGATGGCCCGGCAACATCTTTCCCGATCTCAAGCCAATCCACCGATCAAATACAAAGGTGACGACCATCAAGCTTACCAAGCCGATGGGAATCATGAACACTCCACCCTTGATCAGCAAGCTAAAAAAATCCATGCCGCTCGAAGCCGCAGTTTGGGACGGTGTGGCCCCGGCCCGATTTGCAGCCGCATCGCGAGCCAGTTGATTCAACTGGCTATCGGATACCTGCCCAAAGGCTTCCTCGTTAAGTACCGTGCCGAGCGCGAAAAAAAACAAAGCAACAATAAGTCGCACTCGGTTTTGATGCAAAACTTGCAATCCTGTTTTTAACATATGTGTTCCCAAGCTTCTGTGTTGAATCAAAAACATTATATCAGCCTGTCACTCTCGCATCACCAAGAATAATTCGGCCTGCGATGCGTCTATTCCCCAAAGGATTGACTGCAATTGCGAACGCTCGCGCAGTCCCTCTATCGTTTTTCGGTATTCGTCCTCGTTGTCTTGACCGGTCCATTTGGCTCGATAGCGAACTCCGGACCATACGACTAGCAAATGGGTTATCCCTTGCTTGCGAAACATCGCACCTGTCTCTTCAGGGGATAGACCGATCGCTTTGTCAAACCATCCCTCATCAAAGGGACCATTTGATAAACAGTCGGCCATCAGATCGAAATCGTCAGTCTCTCCAATTAATAGCACCTTGGCTCGAGGTTCGAACGGCATCGTTTTCATCCACGATTCGTTGAACTGCCTTGAATACGATACGGATTCGACGATCCCATGCGGAGATTCAGACCGATCGGCTGGACCCGTTCCCTTGGTTGACGAGCCGATTTCGATTTGATCCAAGGCGACCAAAATACGATTGTCGCTTGTTGGCCAAATAGGGATCACCACCACAGCCCATACCATCGCGATCAGTACGAGTCCAAACATATAGGTTCCTCGAATGAAAGCCGCCATCCACTTTGTGCCTATCGCCGCCGGCCACGCCAACAAAAAAAGCGAACCTACCCAATCCCGATCTAGCCTCAGAGAAAACAACCACCAAATCATGACCCAAAAGAGTGCCCAAAGGACGGGAATACGACTTTTCGTGAGCCCACCGACGAGGACTCCGACCAAGGCAAACGGAATCAACATCAAGCCGTGAACGTTGGAGTTGCCCACGACACGCAGAACACCATCTTGCAAATTACCCAACCGATACGGAGAGAGGCTTGGATTCGAAACGCCCGCGTTTCCTTCCGAAGCGAATGCGTCGATGGATTCTTGAGCGGTTTCATTGGGAGTGCGATATGCGTACAGCCATGCATCAACTGCCTTGTCGCGATTCACTGTTCCCAACGTGTGAGCCACGAAAACTTTTCCCCACGGTGCAATCGGATCACCGTCCGCCCACGTGTTTCGTAGATAGGTCGAGCTGGCTGCAATCACAGCTCCCAAAAAAGCAGCTCGAAAAGCAAGCGATTGAACTCCGGCTCTCTCGTTCGCGATGGCCGTGCCGAACGTGTCACTCGCGCTTGCGGCCAGGGTGCTTGAGTTGCGTTGCCTAGGGGCAATGCGACGCGATGCGCTGCAGACAAACCCAATGAACAATGCAGGAAGTCCGACCAGAATTGCAGACCCATAACCCGAACTCAATGCGCCAGCCAACAAATATCCCCAAAGCAATCCCAAAGGGCGGTGGCTTTGTGCCGAATCCTTCCACGCTTCGAAAACAACGATCAATCCTACGCTCCAGATAGCCACCAACGCCTCGGTGCGTCCCAAACGCATTAGTTCAGCAAGCCCAGGTGTGGACAAGAGCAACAGGGCAACAAAAAGACCACATAGGATTCCCCACCGTCGACTTAGGTGGACGGCGACTAACCAAACACCCACCAAGCAGAGCATCGCATGGACTGCTTTGCCTGCGAGGACAGAAGTCTTCAATCGGCTATTCCACTTTTCCCACCGTTGCCATTGCTCGGCCTGTTCGGACTGCTCGGGCCGTTCGGGCTTTTGAAGCGACGTCGGAGGGTTCGAAGCGATGCGGGGCAAATCGCATGTCAAGACGCTTGCGAAAAGGATAGCGGGCATGTTGAAACCCGCGGGTGCATTGGCGAGCATGTGGTCTTCAGACCATCGCAACTTTCCATCGAGCGAAGCATGCTTTGCTATCCACCAGTCCACTTCGCGAACCTGCATATCTTGAGTGGGAATAGTCGCTCCAAACACATGGACGCATGCAAGAAAAACGTTCGCGATCACCATCAACCCCACCATGCGTCGACCGATCGATGTGCTTAAGGAATCGTCGTTCGAAACCGTGCTCGCTTGGATTACTGGTTGCGCTTTTGTCCTGTATCTCCATTGCCAAGCCGAAAGTACGCAGACCGCCACGGCGAGCCCTACCAGCGACGGCGTTCCCAAGAAGGTGGAGTGTAGAAAAACCACGGTCGCCAGGATGGCATGCCCAACGAGCGCCGCGACTCCCATGCGCTCGTTCTTAGACAGCGCATCCGAGAGAGGGTCCAGCTTTGCGATCCATTGTCCTGTACCGAGGCAGCATAGCATCCAGATGGCGGCTACGAGGAGGAGGGGAAACCGATCTGAAATAGCGATGGGTTGCAATCCGCCGGTCCATTGCCACCAAATGGCCGAAGGAACCGACGCATGCAACAGCCAATATTCCCAACGCGGAATGGCTTGAACCGTGCCAGAGGCATCGGCGACCGGAATGCACGGAGCGGCCAACATGGTCAGAACGTAGGCCAAAACCATCGCAGCTACAAGCAATCGAACGGCGAAAAGCAAGGCGAAACGCATGAAAGTCCTTCGTGAAAATGGCCCGGCTATTGGGAAAATCCTCAAAATTCGACCGTGCCAATCCCCAAATCATGACAAAACGTCCGGCCGATTGCCAGTCGCGTATTGGGTGTGTTATGGTTGTAGCATGAGCAAACAACCTTTAGCGGGAATTTTCACCCCCAACATTACGCCAGTAAACGCGCGCGGCGAACTCGACGAAGACAAACTACGCGGCTATATCGACTGGCTGATCGAACATGGAGTCCATGGCCTCTACCCGAACGGCAGTACGGGCGAATTCGTAAGGTTCACACCGGAGGAGCGCAAACGGGTCATTGAAGTAGTCGTTGATCAAACGCGCGGACGCGTGCCCATTCTCGCCGGGGCAGCGGAAGCAAACATCGAAGAAACCATTCGCGCATGCGATACCTACGGCGCTCTTGGGGTCCGTGCCGTCGCAATCGTTGCTCCGTTTTATTATCGATTGGCACCGGATGGGGTGTATGCCTATTTCAAACAGATTGCTGACCGCGTTTCGGTCGATGTCACGTTGTACAATATCCCAATGTTCGCGTCCCCGATCGACGTCCCAACCGTGACCAGGCTCGCGCAAGAATGCCCTCGTGTTGTCGGTATCAAGGACAGTTCGGGAGATATCCCACATATGATGAGAATGATTGCTGCCGTGCGCCCGATTCGCAGTGATTTTTTCTTCATGACAGGCTGGGACGCGTCGTTGGTTCCGATGCTCATGATTGGATGCGACGGTGGCACCAACGCTACCAGCGGTGTCGTGCCTGAACTGACAAGAAGCATTTACGAAGCAGCTCGCGCAGGCCAATGGGAGCGCGCCATGCAAATCCAGTACAAACTGTTGCCGCTGTTCGATACCATGTTGACCACTGCCGAATTTCCGGAAGGTTTCCGTAGAGGTGCGATTCTGCGAGGCTGGGACCTCGGTCAGTCGCGACAGCCACTTACTCCTCAACAAGTGAGTGCCGCAGACGTGACTCAATCCAAGCTACAGGAATTGTTCGCAAACTTGGACTTCATGCAAACGAACCGCCCTGTCGCATTTCCAAACGCCGGCTCTACGGCTGACGACAAGGTCATCGACCGGATTGTCAGCGAAGTCCTGCAGCAGTTAAGAGCTAACTAAAAAATTTAGAACAACGCTCAAGGGCATTATGCAAGGAGCAAGCCAAACGGACGACGAAGGAGGCGTCACTCGCGCGCGTCAACGCGATCGCGTCATTCTTTCACGCACGAAAGCATTCGCCTCGCTTCTGTTGTTGATTGTCGTTTGGACAATGTTTTCTTGGTACTATCGCAGCCACTTGCCCACCGCGAATAGCCCTCTTCCATCAGACTGGATAGTCGATCTCAATCACGCAACGCAAGCGGAGTTGAACCTGCTTCCTGGAGTAGGCGATAAGCTTGCGGGCGACATCCTGAAGTACCGCGAAGAGAAAGGCCCATTTCAATCCGTCGAGGAACTGATGAACATCCGCGGAATCAAAGAAGGACGCTTGCTGTCGCTACGAAAATACTTGCGAGTGAACAACCAAGATTCAAGCCCTCAAGAAACGGACAACCCCGATTCCAACCCGCACAATCCCAGGATGCGTGATTCCAGAAACCAGCGAATCGAGGAATCGAGTTCCCCGATGTAATGCAATTCAGTAGGTGCGAGGCACTTACCGGTTAGCTACCGCTTCCCTTGTTGTTTGGCAGGGGCGGGGAGTCGCTTTAGGCAAGAGCGACCTGCCACGAAGAGGTCGGTGCTAGCGATGTTCCGCTACTCGCAAAATTCTGTTGTTGTACGTGTCGGTAATGTAAAGCTCTCCCGACTTGGGATGGATCGCAACCCCGTGCGGTCTGGCTAACCTGCAAGCATCAGCCTTACCCCCAACCCCTTCCACTCCCGTCGCTCCCGTCCCGGCCACCCGACATACAGACTCGTCAGCGGGATCATATCGGCGTACCAAGTGGTTTTCAGCGTCCGCAATGATCACGCGATTCCCCAAGTCGACACAGAGATGTTTCGGTCCATTTAACATCGCGTCCATGGCCGGCTCTCGAAGCGATTTTTCACCCCCTCTTTTGCCGCTGCGATTGACCACCGTGCGAATCGTTCCGTCTGGCTTCACCACTCGCAGAGCATTTCCCCCTCGTTCCAAAATATAAACGTTGCCGACCCGATCCGCTGCCACCGCCCGTGGGTCCACTAGCGGCGCATCCGCAGCATTGGACCCGTCCTGTGGTATCCCTTTCTCGCCATTGCCAGCCACAACTATGCATTTGCCAGTCTCCAAATCCAGCCGGTGGATGCGTTGCAAGTCTGCGATGTAAAGCAGTTTGCCGGACGGATCGACCGACACACAATACGGGCCTGCAGCCCGAGCCCTTGCGAGCGGCACCTCGAAACCAAGCAACGTATCGACGCGTTTGGTCTGAGGATTGACTTGCCGTATGCGCCCATTCCATGTGTCCGCTACCAGGATACGCCCATCTACGCCGATCGCTAAATTGTGCGGACCATTGAATTGAGCCGAAACGGCAAGTCCACCATCGCCTGCGAAACCAGCTTCGCCGCTTCCTGCTATATGCGCAAGCATCCCCGCATTATCGACCTTAAGCAATCGATTGCCCGACGCCATCTCAACGATCCAAAGTTGACCCAACGCATCGAACGCGGTTCCAAACGGTTCTTTCAACAAAGCATCCCGCGCCGGAATGTCGACCGCATCGCGAGTGCCACCTGCGACTAACTCGATGTGATTCTCGCTCTTTTTCCTTCGAATCACCCTTATTTTGTGCGCTTCACTGTCCCCAATGAACACCGATCCATCGTAGTCCACAAAGATGCCGTGCAATCTTGCAAGACTGCACCCCAATGGATCGCCATCAGCACCGTTACCAATCTTGCCTGTCCCAGCAATCCATTCAATGTTTCCAGATTGGGCATCAATCATGCGAACACTGTGACTCTCCGTATCCGCTAACCAAACATTGCCGCGCGCATCGATTGCGATCCCCTTGGGACCCTTGAGCGTTGCCAGTTTTGCCGGCCCACCATTCCCTTCAAATCCGCTTTTGCCTGTTCCCGCTATATGAACAAAGCGACGCGCCTTTCGATCGATCCTGAAAACTTGATTGCCCTCGCGAGTCACTAGCCAAAGATTCCCTTCCTGGTCGAAATCGATCGAACGCGGACCGTTGATGGGCGTTCCCTCTAAAGGCGAACCGTCTGGAGTGGGGCCCGCCTTGCCCGTTCCTGCAAACGTCTCGATCCGGTTCGTGCTCATATCGATGCGACGAATCACATGATTGCCAATATCGCAAACGTAGAGCTTCCCATCCGGTCCAAATTGAATGCTATGCGGCTTGTTGAATTGAGCCCCCGTTGCCGGTCCACCATCACCCAAATAACCCATCTTTCCATTGCCGGCAAACGTCGATATCAATCCCGTCTTGGCGTCCACCTTGCGTACGGCATGATTCATCATGTCCACCACGTAAAGATTTCCAGCCTCGTCAAAACGAATCTCATGGGGAAGGTTAAAGCTGGCATTCAACGCGGGGCCGCCGTCGCCGTCATATCCCTTGCTACCATTTCCTGCCATCGTTTGAATCTTGCCATCCGGCAAAATGCGACGGATCCGCTGCCCAGAGTATTCACAAAACCAAATGCAACCATCCGGACCGCGAACGACTCCAAACGGATTGTCGAGTTGAGCCTCCAACGCCGCTCCCCCGTTACCGCGATATCCCTGAGTTCCATCGCCCGCTATCGTTTCGATCGTCCAATCCCCTGCCATCGTCGACGAAGCCAGGAGTGCTACCAAAATAATGTTCCAATACCCGATCATGATTTCCACTTTATTTTCAAATGTCTAAACCCGCCTAACCTGCCCGGGCTGTCCTGTAACGCGAGCGGCAGGCTGAAACATACCAGCCGTAGTTTGAGACCTCCGTCCCGAACGAATGAACGGACGGGACAAAGGTCCCATCCTACGGTAGTAATGAACCCGCCGCCCGCCTTAACGTGAAAAACAGTTTACCACGCGATCCGACGGCCGATGTGCGAGAAACCACCTCAAACCTGCATCCCAAACAAAGGATTGCCCTCACTCCTCAATTGCTGTCATTGATTCTAAGCGATCCCGCAAGAACCCCAAAGATAATGCTCTTGAACTGAAAGTCCCCTTTCGTGGAAACTCCGACCACAATCCTACAATCCAGTAGCATGCAATTGGGCGGCTAATCGAGGCTTATGCGAACACCTTCCACCGATCAGGTAGCCGTCGAACGACCGGTGCGATGGGATCATCCCTTGGATCGCGAAATGCTCACGCGCGACATTCGATGGATGCTCAAAACGCCGCCCTTCTCAGAGATGAACGCCGACGTCTTTCCCTCGCATGGATCGTTGGAAGACTTAATCCGTCACGATTGCAGGATCCTGCGGTATGAGCCCGGGGATATCGTGGTCCGCGAAGGGGACTACGGTGGTAGTGCCTATCTGGTTCTTCGAGGCTCTGTGCGAGCGTTCTTAGAATCCCTCTGGCAACCCCGCGGCAAACCTTCGGATTCATCGAACCCATCGCAATGGTTGGAATGGATCTATCAACGTTTCCATCCAAATCGCAGTTCGATCGGTCCCAAAACCAGCGGCAATCGACGTGGACGGAGTCGCAACGGGTCGCAGCTCGCCAACGCCGACAAAAATCGTTCGATCCCCGTCCAGCAAGTGGACATAGCGGACGGAAAGAATCGTATCTTCCTGCAAGACATCGATGCGGTCATCGATGGGTTTGAGTCCGAACCATTGGGCATGGGGCAGATCTTTGGAGAGATGGCGGCGATCACGCGGAGCCAGCATCGATACACGGTGGTCGCGGAAACCCCGACGGTGATTCTAGAAATCCGTTGGCAAGGGCTCCGCATGATGCGGCGGGACAAATCCTTTCGCGAGTATCTCGACAATCGCTTTCGCGTTACCAGTTTGCAAACCCATTTGAGAGAGACCCCACTGCTTCGATTCCTCGATGATGCTGCGATGGCGATCGTGCTTGAGCAAACCATCATCGAGTCCTTGGGAGAACGCGAATGGTTTTCGGACTATCGAGACTCGCAGAAGCTCGACGTACAGACACAAATTGCGAAAGAACCTGTGATTGCAGCTGAGGGCCAGGCCGTGAAGGACTTGATCCTTATTCGGGCCGGTTTTGCGAGACTGAGTTTTGAGCAAGGCCTCGGGCATCAAACCATTGCGTACCTCGGTCGCGGCCACGTGTTCGGGCTTTCCGAATTGGCTCATCGCTTCCGAAATCCTTCCAGCAAACCGCTTCCCTATCAGGAGTCTCTGCGGGCCCTTGGCTTCGTTGATATTCTGCGAATCCCCGGCAAAATTGTATTGTCACATATCCTCCCCAAGACCCGAAGTTCCGAGTTGCCCAAGCCGATCGCAACGCCGCGTTACACGTCGGACGGTCTGGTGGTGTCGTCTGCTTTGCCTCGCTCAAGTTTGGGAAATGTGGTCTCCGCGGAAGAAACGTTATCGAAGCTGGAAACATCGCTGGTGGAGTTTTTAGTCGATGAGCGGCTGATCAATGGCAAGCAGACCATGATGATCGACTTGGACCGATGCACGGGCTGCGATGAATGCCTGAAGGCATGCGCCACGACCCACCAGGGCACTCCCCGCTTTGTTCGCAACGGACCTCAATTCGGCCCCTTGCTATTCGCGCATGCCTGCATGCACTGCGCTGATCCCGTATGCATGATTGGGTGCCCCACCGGGGCGATCGCTCGCGATCAAGATTCGGGTGTTATCTCTATCGATCCGCAAACCTGTATCGGGTGCAAAACATGCTCGGAAAGCTGCCCCTACGACAACATCGTCATGATCCAAGTCCGGGACAAGCAAGGTCGATCCGCAGTGGACCGCAATACCCAACTGCCTATCCTGCAAGCATCGAAATGCGACATGTGCCATGCACTGAAAACAGGCCCAGCCTGCCAAAACGCCTGCCCCCATCAAGCTCTGATTCGCATCGATACCAGTGAAACTGGCCCCCTGGAACAGTGGATTGCCGCGAGGTCGTTGACATGATTCCCGAGGCGCAATCGCAATCCCGTTCGTCGCTGCTGACGGCAACACTCATGCGGTTTGGTTTCGCGCGCATTGCCAGCCGGTCCGTACCAGCAGCCATCGTTTTGGTGGCTTGGCTCATCCTGCGCAGCATGAGAAATCGATCCGCCGCGAGCATGCAGAACGAAGCCTTCGTCACGGGCTATTCGCTCGCCACTGTCTGCCTCCTTTTGATGCTGTTGGGTCTTCGAAAACGATGGGTCGGTGCACCGTTGGGCCCTTTGGCGATTTGGCAACGCTCGCATCACTATCTCGGAGTCTTTTGTGTCGGAGCGTATGGCCTTCACGCGGGAATGATTACAACCGGCTGGTTCGAATCCGCTCTGGCAATTCTTTTTTGGGCCATTGCTGTGAGTGGGATCGTAGGGTGGTATGTGAATCGCACCTCGCCCCGTCTGCTCCGAGCTGCGGGCGCGCAAGTGCTCCGGCAGGATATTCCTGAACGAACGACACTCGTCGCCACCCAAGCCTACGAGCTGGCATTGGAATCGGCGGGCAACAATCATTCGGCGGCCCTCGCGGATCACTATCGCAATCGATTGAGTCGCTACTTCGCGACCGGTCGCGGTTGGCTCTATCGACTCAGCCCTTCGGGAAGCCATCGCCGCCGCCTGCTGTCCGAACTCGAAAACGTCGACCGATACTTGGGCGACGAGGGACGCACGCTACGGCGCAAAATGAGCCAACTGGTCCAATCCAAAGACGATCTCGATTTCCAAAGCGCCATTCAAAATCGGATGCGTTTTTGGGCTTCCGCCCATGCCTGGCTCCTTGGCAGTTTCCTCGTCTTCGCGGTCGTGCATGTTGTCGTCGCGCATCGATTCACGAGCGCCTGGTAGAAAGCGGATATGGACCACTATCGATTGCCAAGCCAAAACTACCAATGCGGCAACGCTCGCAATGGAACGCCATGCTCCCTAGGCCCGATCGGTAGTCGCTGTTCCCACAACGCGTCCGATCCTAACGGCGAACCCACTTGCCATCCCATTCGAACTCTCCGGTGGTGGAGCCGATCGATCCAACTCGCGACCACGCTCGTCGCTCTCCTGGCCGTAAGCCTCGCCTGGAGCAATTGGGGCGGAAAAAACCCAATCGCCCCAGGGTCGCTTTCGCGGTCGCACGCGCAACTGCTTACCGCTATCCCGAACGATGCAAACCATGGCTTTGCGATCGATTCGGAAAATCGCTGCGCAGCCTGCCACTCGGCATCCGATGGTTCCCTCTTTGCAACCGCCGCAGCCAAGCAATCCGAACTCTGTCTGAAATGCCATCTTCAAGAAATGCCAGATGCGGTGCATGGCTCTCCCCATGACTTGCATGGCCCATCCCTGCAAGCATTAATAGCACGTGGGGATCAATCCATCGCTTCTTCCTCTTGGACAAAACGCGTCCGCCATCCCTCGTTCGCATGGGAGGAAAACCAAACCGAGTGCAGCCAATGCCATCGCGAACATCAAGGCGCATCGCACAACATCCAGGAAATGACCTCGCAGCGCTGTCAGGCATGCCATCGTAATGCTTTCCAATCCTTCGCAACCGATCATCCCGAGTTCAAAAACTATCCCTACGGCCGGACCCAAAATATTTCATTCGATCACAGCAATCATCAAGAGCTCCACTTCAAAAAAAGAGGAGCCGAATTCAATTGCAAAACATGCCACATTCAATCCGATCAAGTCGGGGCCGTGGGCCAAGTTTTCCGAAGCGTTCCCTTCGAACAAGCCTGTGCATCCTGCCACAACGAACCGATCAAATCGGCCATCCAAGACGGCTTAATCGTCCTGCAAATTCCAAGCATCAACCGGAATGAACTGCGATTGGCGGGAACCGATATCGGCGATTGGCCCGAACAGGCCAGCCAACTAACCGACGGCGCCCTGCCCGCCGTGATGCGGCTGCTCCTCGAGTCCCAACCCGGCGGGACCGAGTTGCTCAATGCGTTGCCGGCATCCGGAAGACTTGTGGAATTGAAGCCCCAGTCGGAAAAAGACCGAGACACGTTGCTTAAACTCACATCGATGACGAAACAGCTTTTGCGGAAACTGGCAAACGAAGGCCAGCGCGGCTTTCGTTCGTCTGTCGCAAAACTGGTTGCCGCCCCCGGCTCGATACCGCATACAGATGTCCCGCTTCCCGCTAATCCATGGCTAGACCAATTGGCCAACGGTGTCCCACCGGATCTCTTTCGAGCCGCTTGGTTCGAGTGGTTTGATCCGAAGGAACACAACCCCACCATCAGCCGATCGCAACCACTCGATTCCATTACCGCACGCCCTTCGCCCGTTCGCTTTTCCGCCTTGATTCAACAACCCCAACTCCAACTCCCATCCAAACTCCCCTCGAGTGCCCCAGGGAGTGCCCCAGGGAGTGCCCCTGGGAGTGCCACCGACGCAGAGGATATTTTAAGCAGCAACGACTCGCTTCTCAATCCAGATCTCAATACGAATCTCAAAGCGAACGCCAATGACCTGCTCGATGGCGATGCGAGCAGTCGCTTGGAATCAGGCACAACCGATCCATCGCTGTCTGCTGGTTTCAAAGACCCCAGAGCTTGGGACCAATTGGCCTTCGGCGGCTGGATGATTGATCGGCAACGCATGGCCATTGTTTATGTCCCTCGCGGACATGCCGACCAATGGCTCACTCGATGGATCGATCTGGAAGAAAT
Organism: Pirellula sp.; assembly: GCA_031412875.1. Taxonomy (GTDB): domain Bacteria; phylum Planctomycetota; class Planctomycetia; order Pirellulales; family Pirellulaceae; genus JBKCUI01. The sequence goes on from JANODW010000364.1 coordinate 12,295, forward strand.
GAGGTCCAAGACACTCGCGACCGACGGCACCGCTGCGGGGCGGAATCGAATCGAATTGGCTCGACAATGCCGTCAGTGCCATGCCCTGCAAACAGATGCGACCCAAACTCTCTCGAGCCCCTTCGCTTCCGCATCCCCTTCGACAACTCGACCAACCCTCGCATCTCAGTCGCAGCGCCCAACCGATTGGCCTGTCGCGTTTCGACTCGCCAATGCGAATCCCGTCCAAGCGGATTCCTTGCAAGAACAATCACATGCGATCGCCGATGTGTCCAATGCATGCTGGAGGTCCAACAAACGGGCTGCGAATCTTCGTCAAATCACCAAGTTTGACCACACGCCCCACCTGGCATTGCCGCGAATTAACGATTGCCGTTCGTGCCATCAACTCTTGGATTCCCCCCAAGCAGAACCTGGGAAAAATGAATTCGCACCGATGCAAAAATCGCAATGCGCCAGTTGCCACCAACAGAATGCCGCAGGCGATTCCTGCACTCAATGCCACAACTATCATGTTGGGAACAAAGGCTGGAACGCACTACGTTGAACGTGTGGTTTCGCTCACGATTCGTCTTCGTCTTCGCAAACAGCGCATCGATCGAGCTCTTCTGCGGGCCAGCGCTTGACGAGGCTCCCATTTTGTTCTGGGTTGGTTCGCGATTTTTGATAGGCCCGCCGGTGTTGCATTGTGCGTGTTAAGTCGCTGTGCGAGTTGAGCATCAATCGGCTCTCTCCCATTTGCCATGGCAGTACATAAGCATCCGCGGCCGCGTCGACTTGCCGAAAGTACTCGCGACAGCCTTCCGCATCGAGCACGCGCCGTACCAGCCGCGTGATCTTTCCTTGGATGGTATCCCATTCTTCCGAAGAGGGATACGCGTTGGCCGGTCCTGCAAAGGCTGTTCGATAACGAGCCATCTCATCGTCCGACGCGAGCGTCTCGGGCAATGCCGCGACCATGGACCGTATCACCGCGGGCAGAGGTGCGATGGCCGTTGCGATATTGCGAGCAATGGCTTGGTGGGGACAACGGATTTCGACGAATCGCGGCTTGGTCGGCGAGCTGCAACCGTCGTGGTGATAGTACTCGGCTTGACTCAGTTTTGAAACGCTCGATTTGCCTCGCACTTTGCGATACGAAGCGGCCTCGCTGCGAACGTTTCGGCAAACGACCAATCCCTCGGTCTCGATCAGCGAAAACATTGTTTCGCGATTCTCAGGGGCAAACAGGATTGCGTGCAAATAGTCCTCTGACCAATCGCTCGCCTCGACATCGCAAGGACGGTCGATGACTAACCCAAAGGGGTGGGGTCGATGGGTCGGAAATGCGATGCCGCCGATTTGGATCGTGCTGGGAGGGGCTGATGTGCTCATATTCCTGTTTTAACGCATGACGGAGCGTTTACCAGCGGCATTCAGGGTGAATATCGTTTACATTGAACGGCTACCGCGAATCGATGTTTAGTCTCAGCAAAGACTTTCAACACAAAGGTGAAATTTTGGCAAACCAAAAAACCTGGAAGGAAGCCTTCTTCCCTAGCGCGCTTCCCCTTGGTATCAGCACCGTCGTGCATACCACTCTCATCCTGCTCCTCGCGTTGTGCGTGCAATCGGAAAACGCTCCGCAGAAACTCTCGCTCGCGGCCGCATTTGCAAACGACGATGGAGACAGCGACGCGCTCATTGCAACGGTCCGAATGGAGGCACGGCTCCAACCGATCGACGAAGAAGGTGAGCTCGGCGTTCCCACGGGACCGGCCTTCAACATGCCGCCGCTAAACGATTCCTCCTCCGACGCACTGGCCATGAAGGCCATCTTCGCGTCTCTGAAAACCGGTAAAGAATCTCTCGATCGTGTGGGTGCTCCGACCAAACCCGCCCCGAACCTCCAAGTCCACTCCGTTTACGTTTCAGCAAAAAGCACCCTGTCCGAAACGACCTCCATCCGATTCGGAAACAAGCGTCTACCTGGTGCGCGCCATGCCGGTTTCGCCAACTCGCAACCGCTCGAAGTGATCGTGCCCGATCTCGATCGATACGGCAGCAGCGTATTGAATCAAGCAAGCAATCTCTCGCTCACCGGTGGGGCGATGATGGTGAGCACGGCAAAGCCGCATCCCGCGTTGGCCAATGTTCCGCTGCGGCTTGAATACGATGCCACAAACGTCGATGGCAATCGCTTGATCGTTGTCGCGGGCGAATACCGTTCGATCCTTTCGCTCTATGATTGGGAGTTGCAGCCACTGGCTCGCTTTGTGGACGCAGGACACCATGGCGCTGTGCACATCCAAATGTTTGGCAAGCATGAAAAGATTTCTCTTGACGCTGCATTCGAACATACCCTGCTGGGGCTGAGATTCATTCAAGCCGACTTGTTGCCTCGCGGTGTGATCCTGTCGCAGGACTACTTGCCCCAAGATTCGCGAGGGGTGCTGCTCGGGCCCGGCGAACAGCTTCGTCTTTCCAGCGAGCAAGAAGTTCGAGAAGCGGTTGGCGAGTTAGAACCGCTGATGGCCAAGACCCGCAATGGTGCCCCATACTCTGTTTTAACCGATGCGAAAGTGCAGTTCGAGTTTGAGATAGTTGGCAATGAATTGGTGATTTCGGGATCCCCTTATTTCTTCTTTTGGGAGCCTGCCAACAAAGGAGATCAAGTGATTCCGAAAAAGACACTCAACGACCTTCTAAAAAAAGCTTGGCCAACCATCAAAAAAGCCAACCCGTTGGTGATCGAGTCGATGGAAAGAAGTTTCCGGACAGTGGCCTTCTTTCGATTTCAAAAACAAAAATCGCCTTCTAACTGGGCTCGATTTGTACAGCAACTGAACGGGCTGACGCTGGAAAAGATCCCAACGCCTTCCCTGCTTTCTGGCGAATAGATTACCGCTCAATGGCATTTTCTTTAGTAAGCGGTACCGCCGTTGGGTTCGTGTCTATTTGCGAGGCTTCGATCAATCGTGGTATCCACGCCAAGTCCAGACCAAGGTGTCTGCAAGTGTCTGCTGGAATACTTTTTTGTCGCAGTGTCGAGTCGCTTTGCTAAACACATAACGGAAGTCGTACCCTTTGGCTTTGAGGGCTGAAGCGGTTCGTTCGTTTGCCATGACCCAGTTGTGATACGTTTCCTCGGCGTCGTTGGCTCGATTGTCATTCTCTGCGACGTGCGTGAAGATTCGAAGCGGCTTCTTCTCGCTCGTTTCGATCAGCTTCATGCTGGAATGGTATTCCCAAGCGCCCAGCGGGTAACGGGCTTCTTCCGGTGCATCGTCGTCTTGCTGATCGACGAACGTCCCTGAATAGGTAATTAAACGTCGAAAGAGATCGGGTCGAAACCAGCCCATGGAAAGCGCGGCAGCTCCACCGGAACTACAACCCATGGCGGCTCTCCCCCAAGGGTTGTCTGTGAAAGCAATTTTGGGGAACGCAGTCTTGATCTCAGGATGGCTCAACACCGCCGGAAGCACCTCTTCATGAATGAATCTCGCAAGCCGATCGGACATCGTGTCGTACTCCAAACCTCGTTGGCTACCTTTGCCGTCGTTTCCACCATTCTCAACCGCAATCGCGATGAATGCGGGTAGCTTGCGATCGGGATCGGCGGAGATAGTCAAATTGTCCAACGCATTGCGGACCAGATCTAGATTTCCTGGCCCATCGTGCATGACCAATATCGGGGCCTTGGTGCCATCTTTATAAGCCGCTGGGACATAGACGGAAATATTCCGCTCCGTGCGCACATTCTTTTTCGGATCGAGCGTTTTGTCGTCGCCCTTAAAAATTTTGCTGTCCGCCAATCGCATGCTGAACTTAAATAGCTTCCCTTTCGGATTCCCTTTATCCGTCAAATCTGGGGCCAGAGAGTATTCGGGACCGATCACATGATTGCCGTTCCCTTCCACGCCCGGGTTCTCTTTGTAGTTGTCATCGGCGGGGACACTGTGCTCGAACAAACACAAGAACGCTAAAGACATCAAACTCGACATCAAAAGGGATGAGGAACGGAGTGTCCAATGCATTTTACGAACCGATCGGAGGGAGGAAATAGGAGTCAATTGGCATCCCGCTTAGGCGAGCGGCAGGAGCAATCCTACCGTAGGATGGGACCTTTGTCCCGTCCGTTTGTGAGTTCGGGACAATGATACCAAACTACGGCTGGTATGTTTCAACCTGCCGCTCGCCTTATTCTAGCAGATCTGCTGCCGCTTCATCGAGCATCGGTCCAACCGAAAACCTTAGCGTTCCCGGAATTTTTCGCGGCCATCCGCATACACTTGTTTGTTGGGCGATCGATCTTTGAGCCAAGCGTCGATATCGCTCGCATTGGGTGGCACTTCGTTGACTTGGACGGTTAGTTTCTCCAGTTGCTTGCGGCACCATCCGCAACCAGTTCCGGCACCGCCGCATTGGTTGAGCAAACTCGGGGTCTTGACCCGGTGGATACGAATGTAGTTGATCACTTTGCGCCAGGAAACATGAAAGCATAAACAGAGCTCGTCGTCGGGTTCCATACGATTGCTAATCCTGACGATACTTGTCGAGTTTGCGGTAGAGCGTGCGGGCCCCGATATCCAGAATCTTCGCTGCCAGATCCCGGTTTCCAGCCGTCATTTTGAGCGTTTCCTCGATGGCCCAACGTTCGATATCATCCATCGTCTTGCCGATCAATTCGGGTGGTAAGTGGAGACCTGGAACCGATTCCGAAACACTCATTTCATGCATGGCACCGGCGAGAACTTCGCTCGACACATCCATTCCTGGCTCGATCAGTTCTGGTGGCAAATCATCCAAGTCCAATCGGCCATCGGTATCCAAGACGACCATCGTTTCGACGAAGTTTCGGAGCTGGCGAATATTACCCGGCCAATCGTAAGTATAAAATTTTCGAGTCACCGCCGGAGAAAAATTGCATGGCCCATGGCTATGGCGCTTGATAAACATCTTTCGAAAATGATCCATGAGCGGAATAATATCGTCGCGACGCTCACGCAGCGCAGGCAAGTGCACCGTGACAACTTTGAGGCGGTAATACAGATCGTTTCTAAATTCTCCTGCCTCAATCATGTTTTCCAGCGGCCGATTGGTCGCAGAAATCAATCGCACGTTGACCTTGATCGGCTTGTTATCGCCGACTCGCGTGATTTGATGCTCCTCCAATACTCGGAGCAGCTTGATCTGCGTGCTCATCGGCATGTCGCCGACTTCGTCCAGAAATAGTGTTCCCCCATCCGCGTACTGAAATGCCCCTTCACGATCGGTGACCGCATCGGTGTACGCGCCGCGCACATGGCCGAACATTTCGCTTTCGACCAAGTTCTCGGATACGGCGCGGACGTTGAGCGCGACCAACCGTTTGTTTTTGCGAGGACTGTTTTGATGGATGGCGCGAGCGATCAGCTCCTTGCCAGTACCGCTTTCGCCCGTGATGAGGACCGTCGCGTCCGTGGGTGCAATGCGTTTGAGCCGATCGATCAACGACTGCACCTGAGTCCCAGCATAAACGATGCCTTCGAAACCAAACTTCTCGTCCAACCTGCGACGGAGTTCGATGTTCGTTTGTTTGAGTTGCACCGACTCAACCGCCTTGGCCGCAATCGCTCGCAGACGATTGGGAGTGATCGGCTTCTCCAGAAAATTAAATGCACCCAATTGCATCGCTTCGACCGCTTTGGTCACCGTCGCGTGGCCTGTCACCATGACCACTTGGCAATCCGGCAGCAACTGCCGCGCGAGAGCTAAAATTTGCATCCCGTCAAAATCGTTCATCATCAAATCGGTAATGACGACATCATAGGTGTTCTGCTCCAGCATCCGTTTCCCTTCCGGACCACTGGTCGCGACCGTGCATCGGTAGCCCGTCCGCTCTAAACTCTCCGTCATCGCACGCGCGTGCGCCGGATCGTTGTCCACAATCAGTAGCGAAAAGAGCTTTGGATCCAATTCGGAGGAACTGGACGTGTCGGTTGCGGATACGGTTGCGGTGGATGCGGAATCGTCAGTTTGCATAAAGGGAGTCGTTCGCGTGGGGGATGCGAGGTTTGTCGCGGATTCTCTGCAAAGACCCAGAAAAGAGGCTCAAGGCATTGCAGGTGCACGGAAAATAGGTACCGTGTTGAACCATCGCTAAACGGTATGATTTTCAGTAAATGCTTGGATTTGAAAAGGACTAATGAATGTCGGAAAACAGGGTGTGCCGTGGAGTTCGCGGCGCCACGACCGTCGAAGCTAACACGCGTGAGGCGATTCTCAAGGCCACTCGGCAGCTTTTGGCGCTAATTATCCGCCGAAATGGAATCGATCCCAGCGATGTTGCAAGCGCCATCTTTACTGTAACACGCGATCTGGACGCCGAATTCCCAGCATTGGCCGCACGCCAATTCGGTTGGCTCGATGTCCCACTGCTTTGCGGATACGAAGTCGAAGTCCAAGGGTCACTCAGTTCCTGCGTTCGCATTCTAATGCACTGGAATACGACCAAGTCACAAAAAGAAATCCACCACGTTTATATCCACGACGCCGTCTCCCTTCGCCCAGATTTGAGCAAATTGCCACCCGTCGACTGGAAAGAACTCGAGCAGTGGATCAGCGAACAGGTCACGACTCGCGACCCAAATAAGCCCGCCCCATAATGCAATTGACATGGACGCCCAACCCATCTGCAAGTGCCCTGCACGCGGCTCATGCCATCTGCATGTTTGGAGACAAACTGGCCGACGCACGCGTTGGCGAATGCATCGGACCCTATGCCGCGGGCCTGTCCGATTGGATATCCACTACCTGCCCATTTGACACCGCTCGCTTTTGGTCCGTCTTGGTAGGGCATGCCGTCGTGATCGATTCCAATACGGAACTGGCAAAAGTTGTCCTCCATAAATCCGCCGCACAAACCAACAGTGGTACCGCGATCTCCCAGTTGGCCGGCTACGTCTCCGATATCGAGGCCGCCTACAATCAACTCTTCCCGAAGTTTCTCGAACAGATTCCGCTCAGGGCTCGACCCCTGCAGGAGCACTGGCTCGGATACGGACCAGGCCTGCTCGCTCACTTGGGCCGCTTGACACAAAAAGATCTGCTCGTTTCCGAGGCGCGTGTCGTGCTCTTGCAACCGATATTGGGCGGCGCAGGAGTCGCCCATATCGATCAAAATTTGGTGCGTATCGAAGCCGTCCTGACCAATCCCCAAGTGGAACTCCCCGAAGTCGTCCGCCTGGCATGGCTTCTTTCGCAATTGCACCTCGATCTACCCATGCACAGCGAATCGTTCGGTGCGAATCTCCTCGCACGCCTCGCACCCCTAGCCATGCTCCCCCCGATCCTTGCAGCCGCCGAAGTGATGGAGCTGAGCAAATGCGATGAACTTACGGCGGAACTCGCGGTAGAACAATGGCACATCCCCGTCCCACGTGACAAAGATATTCACACCGAACTCGTTCCCGTGATGATGGACTGGTGGGAGACCTACCTGCAAACAAGGCCCAATTGGCATACGGCAATGCAAGCATTTGCCAAGATGCTAGATCTCGCTTGACCCAAGAACGCCAAACGAGCTAGTCTCCGGGAAAACGTCCAGGATGGACGGCCATACTCGATTACCAGGGGGCCAAAGAATATGTCAAACGAAGTAATAACCAAAAAGGCGGTACCATTGCTCGATGTCAATCGAGGCAACGCAAACCTTCGCCAGGAAATCCTTGACGCGATAGCAGAGGTCGTCGATAGCGGACGGTTCCTGCATGGTCCCCAAGTAGGTGAGCTCGAATGCAGCGTCGCAGGGATTTGCAAAACCGCTCAAGCGATCGCGTGTGCCTCGGGGAGCGATGCGCTGTTGTTGGCACTCATGGCCCTGGAGATCGAACCGGGCGATGAAGTGATTTTGCCGAGCTTTACGTTTTTTGCGACCGCGTCCGCCGTGTCGCGACTGGGAGCCAATCCGGTATTTGTCGATATCGATCCCAAAACTTACAACATCTGCCCGGAAGCGGTCGAGGCGAGCGTGACCTCGCGTACGCGCGCTATCATGCCGGTGCACCTGTTCGGTCAATGCGCAGCGATGGACAAAATAGCAACGATTGCAAAGAAGCATCGATTGCCTGTGATCGAGGACGCGGCGCAGGCCATCGGTGCCGAGTTCTTGGGTCGACCCGCGGGCGCCTGGGGCGATATTGGCTGCTTGAGCTTCTACCCTACCAAGAATCTCGGCGGGATGGGAGACGGCGGCATGATGGTTTGCCAAGACGCATCGCTGGCCTCGAAACTTCGTCTACTGGCCTCGCATGGAATGCAACCCCGCTACTACCACAAGCTGGTTGGAATCAATAGCCGGCTCGATACGATCCAAGCCGCCATCCTCAACGTCAAGATCGCTCACCTCAATTCTTACAGCGAAGCGCGTCAAAAGAATGCAACCCGCTATGGGGAAATGTTCTCCGCCATCGGCTTGCAAGAATGCATCGCACTGCCGCATCATGCTCCAGAAGCATTGCATGTATGGAACCAATATGGAATCCGTGTTTCAGGGGGATTGCGCGACGCTCTTCGCAAACACCTCACCAACTTGGGGATAGGCAACGAAGTGTACTACCCCGTTCCACTCCATCAGCAAGAATGCTTTGAAGACCTGGGGTACACCGACGGCTGCCTTCCTCAAACAGAAAAGGCTGCCAAGGAGATTCTGCACCTGCCAATCTACCCCGACTTGACCGAGTCAGAGCAAGACGCAGTGGTGGATGGTATCCAGAAATTCTATGCGTCGGCGTCGCTTCGCCGAGCCGCATAAAGGGTACTGAATCTCCAGCGATTTCAGAAC
>JANODW010000365.1:0-3669 GCA_031412875.1 Pirellula sp.
TCTCCCACTTCCTATGAATGCGTTAAATAAATTTTCCTCGCGAATCACCCAACCCAAAAGCCAGGGTGCTTCGCAAGCGATGCTCTACGGTACCGGGATGACGCCCGAGGATATGAACAAAGGGCAAGTGGGGATCGGAAGCGTTTGGTACGAAGGCAACACCTGCAACATGCACCTCTTAGACCTCGCACTGGAAGTCAAAAAAGCGGTAGTAGCAGAAAACCTCGTAGGGATGCGATTCAATACCGTCGGCGTGAGCGATGGGATCAGCATGGGGACCGACGGGATGTCGTATTCGCTGCAGTCGAGAGACTTGATCGCAGACTCGATCGAAACGATCATGGGCGCACAATGGTACGACGCATTGATCGCTTTGCCCGGGTGCGACAAAAACATGCCCGGTTGCTTGATGGCCATGGGTCGTTTGAATCGCCCCTCGATCATGATTTATGGCGGAACCATCCGTGCGGGCAAGTGGAACGGTACTTCGCTGGATATTGTCTCGGCATTCCAGTGCTATGGCCAATACCTATCGGGCCAAATCGACGAAGAAACGCGAGCGAACATCGTACGCAAATCCTGCCCTGGAGCAGGTGCATGCGGCGGTATGTACACCGCCAACACCATGGCCTCCGCCATCGAAGCGTTGGGCATGTCGCTCCCCTATTCCGCATCCATCCCCGCAGAAGATCCAGCCAAAAAAGATGAATGCCGACGAGCGGCCAAAGCCATTCGCCACTTGATGGAACTCGATCTGAAGCCTCGCGATATCATGACGCGAGAAGCGTTCGAGAACGCGATGGTCATCGTCGTTGCTCTGGGTGGTAGCACCAATGCAGTCCTGCACCTAATCGCTATGGCACGCAGTGTCGACATCGATTTGACGCTGAACGACTTTCAAAAAGTGAGCGATCGCGTACCTTTCTTGGCCGACTTAAAACCGTCAGGAAAATTCGTTCAAGAAGATCTGCACTCCGTGGGCGGAACACCCGCCGTAATGAAATACTTATTAGAAGCCGGACTCATGACCGGCGATTGCCTGACCGTAACAGGCAAAACGCTCGCTGAAAATGTCGCCGAATTGCCAGGCCTAAAACCTGGCCAAACCGTCGTTCAACCGTTGAGCAATCCGATCAAAGCCACAGGGCATATCCAAATCCTCTTCGGTAACCTAGCACCCGAAGGATCCGTCGCAAAAATCACCGGCAAAGAAGGAATGCGATTCTCCGGTCCAGCCCGTTGTTACGACAGTGAAGAGCTGATGCTCGCTGCTTTGGAACAGGGGCAAATCAAGAAAGGGGACGTCATCATCATTCGTTACGAAGGTCCCAAGGGGGGACCCGGCATGCCCGAAATGTTGACGCCAACGTCCGCCATCATGGGAGCCGGCCTTGGTTCCGACGTTGCACTTTTGACCGACGGCAGATTCTCCGGCGGCTCTCACGGTTTCATCGTTGGCCACGTCACACCCGAAGCTCAAGTGGGAGGGGCGTTGGCATTGGTCCAAGACAACGACATCGTAACGCTGGACGCGAATACAAATCGTTTAGACGTTGCCGTATCTGATTCTGAGTTGGCAGCGAGGCGATCGAAATGGCAGGTCCCACCGCTCAAAGCGACGCGAGGAACGCTCTACAAGTACATTAAAAACGTCAAGAGCGCCAGCGAAGGCTGCGTAACAGACGAGTGATAGTCGGAGAAATGACTTGAACCCACCAAGCTGCCGTAATTTCGGCAGCTTGCCCGCGAATCGGTTTGCTATTTGCTATTTGCTATTTCGTCTTGATCTCGATCGGCGGAATCTCCTTGGTCGAGCTGCTGATCTCGGCCGTCAATCCGGACTTATCCTTCATGATGTACTTGCCCTTAAGGAGATCTTGACCAGGCTCTGCATCGCCTCGCATCTTGGCCGCCTCAGACACTTTATGTGCAGGATCTGGCCAAGTGACGGTGACGATGTATTTTCCTGGCAGGACTCCTTCGGACATGTTCGACGTCAACGTAAAGCTTCCATCGCTTTCCGCTACCCCCGAAGCAACAGGGGCCTCTTTGTCCTCAACCGGATGGAAGAGCAGCACCGCTCCCACGGCAGGGGTGCCGTTCACGCTGATCTTGCCCTTGGGCTTGATCAATGCTGGGCCGCCACATCCCGCCACCAAACAGATAGCGAGCGAAAAAGAAACAAAGAGACTTGATTTTGTTGCCATTAACCGTAATTGACTCCTCGAACGATCCATACAAATAAAAATTCCAACTCAAATGGCCGACCGCATTAGTTGGCTGTCTGGTCCACTTCGCCCCCGTCCCGAGTAACGATTCCAATAAAGGCTGGCGTCGAAATGGAGGACGACAGGAACTGCACGGAGCCGTCGCCACGAACCATCTGAACCCCGCCGGTGTGGAACGAATACGGATTGATTTGATTGACGATGTTCATCGTCGAACAGCCCGCTTGTTCGGGAATGGCGATCGTCGCGCCACTTAAACCGCGCACGTGGCGAGCGATATTCCAATCTCCGTAGAAGGAATTCAAAGTCAACACGCCGGGCATTCTTTGTCCTCGAAAGTAGATTTGCTGCTTGCCCGCAAGCTCAATGAAACAAACCGTGTTGGAGAGCCCATCGGAAACTTCTCCAAACTTGACCTTTCGTTTGGAAATTGGAAACTCAGATCCAAGCATGGCATTGTGTGTGTTGGCATTAGGCATTGCATTGCAGATCGCAAGCGATCCGTGGATACCACGCAGCGGAACATAGTCGGTTCGAGGCAAGATATAAGGGGTGTTGGATGGAAACCCAATCGGAACGAAATACGTTCCATAGTCGGACGGTGCATCAGGTGTGGACGGGCAGATAAAAACTGGCAACCTGGTAAAGGCCGCAGGGTTGTTGGTTCCGCTTGGAAAGGGAGGCACCAAATTCACCGGATCGACCAGCGGTCTCTTCATGTCGAACATGTTGTACAAACTGTTCTGCTCCATGTAAGGCAGCAGTTGTCCCAGAGCCCCCATCGGCCGACGAGCGTCTGCAGTGAGAGTGAAATAGGGATTCGTCGGATTGGTGGGTGCTTCGGAAAGGGCAAACTCAACACCCCAAATCGGAATCCATTTGTAAGTCGACTCATGATTATGAATCGCGAGCCCAAGCTGCTTGAGATTGTTGCTGCATTGCATACGACGTGCCGCCTCGCGAGCTGCCTGCACGGCAGGCAACAACAGCCCAACCAATATCCCAATGATCGCAATAACAACCAGCAGTTCGACGAGCGTAAAGCCTGTCTTCCTCTCGATTCGTTTCATACATGCATCTCCGGCGGAACACAAAAGACAAAGGAAAGTGGAGCCAAACCATCAAAGGACGGGCTCCTCCATAAAGGGATCTATCCAAACTCAATGTAGCCCGAACGGGAGACCACACCAAGGTGATTTCGTAAATTGTACGGCGTTTGGGATTCGAATGTTGCTTGCTGAGTCCATTTCAATGCCCCGATCGCTCAATCTTTCGGAATCGGTTTGCTCAGGAAAGGCAACGTCTCTGGCAAAACCTTGACCGACGTACTCAGATAGAGCGGGACCGGGGCACCTACATCAAACTCGCATTGAACAAACGAAGCTTGCAGCCTTTGTCGGGGACGACCAGTTGGGATTCAAATATTCCGTCTGCAACTTCA
>JANODW010000366.1:0-3964 GCA_031412875.1 Pirellula sp.
CAGCAACCGGACTTGGATTTTATTCGTGTCTTTTTGGACTTTGATGGAGGAACGCGCGCCTACCAATTCGTCCCACTCCAATTCATGTTTGCCGGCCAAAGTGCTCGCAATCACTCCTGCTTCATCAATCACAGCGACGCAAATCCATCTTGCCCGAATCCACAAGGCCGCCAACCAACACACACAAGCAATCTCGAGCCCAAGAAATAGCAGCATGAAACCGTCGATATTTTGGAACGCCCGATCTCCGAAGATCACGATGGACCCTGCGAAAATAACGAATCCCAACACCGAGACTGCAACGAACGAGCCCGCCACCCTTTTCTTTCGATTGACAGTAACCAGGGGTTCGGCGATTCCCGACGGTTCGTCGAAGCCCTCCATTTCCGCTTCCGTTTCGATTTCGCTTGAGTCCATACTGAAAAAAAGGCTGAGTTGGTGGTTTTTTTCCTGACTGCATTCTACCGCATCATCGGTCGTCCAGATTCCGATTTGGCCCCGCTTTTTTCGCGAGGATGCAACAAATTTATTAAAGACATTCGCATTGCCAGATCCCTAGGGGCCAACGTCCGCTAGCAGGACATTTCCGAATTGTTCTGCTGTTCTTTTTCGGGGGAGATTGCCGACACATTATCTTAGCCTAATCAGTTTCCCCAAAGGTCAATCTGCCAATGCGAAACCCCGCAACCCAATTTACCAGGCTTCGCAAGGATCGCGGGCGCCTCGTACTCGTGGCGGTTGCATTGATGGGCACCGGTCCGACGTTGCATACGTCCGTGTTAGGCCAGCAACCGCCTGCCTCGGGTTTTAGCCAGCAACTCGGAGTGAACGACCAGCGGTCGCAACGCGGGCATACGAAGCCCGAGGGGACATCGACCCGGGATGCCCGCGAAGCCGCCATCCAACGGATTCCTTTCCCGCAGTTGACGCCGGACGCGAATGCCAAGTTGAAATCGGTCGTGATCGGCTCGAGCTACTTCCGAAGCATGCCGACGGAAACGGTCGACTGCGACCCGGAGATGTTTACGTTCCTGGTTCGCCACCCCGAGGTGATCGTAAATATTTGGGAAGTGATGGAGGTGACAAAAGTGTCGCTGCAACGGAGCGGGCCCTATCAACTGCAAGGGAGCGATGGAGCGGGAACCAACAGCAAAATGGATCTCGTCTTTGGCAACGATTCGATGCATATCTATTTTGCAACCGGGTCGTATCAAGGAAGCCTTTGGGCTCGTGAGCTCAATGGCAAATGCGTGGTGATCTTGCACAATCGCCCGGGCCCGCTGCCCAATGGAAAGATGGGCATGGTCGCTTCGATGGACGTCTTTATGAAACTCGACAACATCGGCGCCGATTTGGTTGTGAAGACACTTGGACCATTGATGGGCAAAACGGCCGACTACAACTTCACCGAATGCGCATCGTTCCTCTCGCAGATTTCACAGACCGCAGAAAACAACCCCTATGGGATCCAACAGCTTGCAAAGCGGTTGACCAAAATCGATCCGAAAATTCGCGATCAATTCATTGCAACCACCAACTCGGTCGCGCAGCGTCATGGCCATGTTGCAACGAACCATGCCGGCACCAAGGCCTTGCCAGAAAAAGTCAGCCCGGGCAATGAAAAGCAGGTGTTGATCTTGTCCGCAAAACCGAGCGCCACCGCAGACGTTTCTACGCGCCGTCAATCTCCGACGATGGAGCAACCGATGGACGAACGCGTCGACTCGCCAACGATTCTTTTGCTCAACAAAGAGCAGTCGGCAGGGATCGACGTCCCGTCGAAAAAGTAGTCGCCAGAGCGGCTCATTCGTGTACCAGTCGCCGCAGTCGGACGGGCGCATCGCTGCTCGATCCGGACTCTACCAAGATCGCTTCGAGCAATGGCATGCCGTCGAAGAGTCGTGAGGATGATTGCATCCCCAGCACTGCCAGAGCCGTCGCTCCCGCGTCTGCATCGAGGGTCGTGTCGGCAATCGCGGTCACGCTTTGACGACGTTCGATTGGCTCTCCCGTTTTCGGGTCGATGAAGTGACTGAATCGGCGTCCGTCGATTTCGAGATATTGGTTCAGATCTCCGGAGGTGGTGACCGCGCAGTTTTTCAAGGTAAGCTTCGCCAGAGGCGGCGACGTTTTGCCCAGCCCAGCGATAGTCACTCGCCAGCCCTCGGAATTGGGTGGCGCTTCGCCGACACGAATATCCCCACCGGCATTGATCAGCACACACGCCGAGCCGCATGCGACCATCTTTTCGAATGCTTTATCGACAATGTATCCGACTGCGATGCCCGACAGATCCAGCAACATGTCCGGCTTGCGCAAAGACACGCTCGAACGGGTGGCGAATGCTACCGACTCCCAGCCGCAGCATTGCTTGGCTCGTTCGCGTGCGAAAGCGCTCGGCAGAGTTTTTTGCTTGCGGCCTTCTCGCCAAAGTTGCGTCAATGGGCCTACCGTGATATCGAAATTTCCATCGCTCAATTGGTACCATTTATGGCTTTGACTCAGCACGTAAGAGAGGTCTGGAGAGATTGCAATCGGTTCGCCAAGCGGTGCGCGGCATAGACGAGAAATCTCGCTGGAGTCGTCATAGTTGCTGAGGATGAGAGAGAGCCGTTGGATCTCCTCGAGCCCGGCATCCATAGCCAATTTGGCTTGAGACTCCGACTCTGCATAAACGACCAGATCGACACGAGACCCCATGGCTGGAACCGAAGCTTCGAATCGAAGAAGTCTGGGCGGCTGGGCGAAGACATCCAACGCTCCATAAGCCGCCAAGAGCAGTGACGCCACGAGCACAGACGTCAAAAAGTTAAAGCGACGGGTAGGGGAACAAAACGCCATGGTGCCATAAGATTCGCGGGTGGAATCTCGGAGTTTTTGGAGCTCCGTCCGATTCCGAATGATCCGAATCTTCCATTATAACACGGAACGGCTTCGTATTTGCGTATCCAAACGGACGGGATTGTCGCAAGCCTAGAAAACACAACGAATTCCTTAACTGCGGCCGGTGCACCGGGCGACAGATGCTAATTATTTGGGCACATTCGCTTTGCCATTGGATAGATTTGCGGCAAGTCGCGCTGCTTGAAACGACCTGAGTTTGTAGAATTTTGAGGAGATAGACGTAACAATTGTGAGTCAGCAAAGTCAATTTGATCGGGCGGCAATGGAACAAGTTAACTCGAACTTCCTCAACAACGATCCTCTCCAGATCTCCAAGTACGATACACGCGGTTTTTTCGATGAGATGTTTAGCGATGCGGGGGTAGCTCGACCGGGAGTGGAGTTCCTGGTCAACAAGTTAACCGCTTTGCCACCTGGGGAATTGCAACGTCGCCAGCGATCGGCAGACCACGAGTTGCTGAACATGGGGATCACGTTCAATGTGTATGGCAATTCCGCGGGGACGGAAAAGGTTTGGCCATTTGATTTGATCCCGCGAGTAATTCAGGAAGAGGAGTGGCTTTATGTCGAGCGGGGCCTCAAGCAGCGCATTCGCGCATTGAACATGTTCATCGATGACTTGTATCACGAGCAAAAGATAGTTCGCGATGGAGTCCTCCCCGAGTACATGATCCAGTCCAGCAAAGGTTTTTTGAAACAGATCCAAGGGATGAAGCCACCGCGAGGGATCTGGTGTCACATCACCGGCACCGACTTGGTCCGGGCGGGAGACGGCCAGATCTATGTTCTCGAGGACAACCTCCGATGCCCCTCTGGAGTTTCCTACGTCATTGAAAATCGGGAGGTCATGAAGCGGACGTTTCCGCAGCTTTTCGAAGGCCGGAACATTCTGCCGGTGGAGACTTATCCAGAGCAGTTGCTCAAGATGCTGCAGTACGTTTCTCCATCGTCATCGAATGAGCCGTGTGTGGTGGTGCTAACCCCAGGCATTCATAACTCGGCCTATTTCGAACAATGCTTCCTCGCTCAACAGATGGGAGTCGAATTGGTGCAGGGCTCG
>JANODW010000367.1:0-3950 GCA_031412875.1 Pirellula sp.
GTCGATGTGGACTCCCAACGCATGGCTCCCACGATCCCCGTGAGCAAGCCGACACGCAAGATCGACTATATCTTTTTGCAAAAGGACTCGCCATGGAATGTGGAGTCCGCAGTCGTCCTCGACGAACCGATCGCCTCGGACCACTTGCCGTTGGTAGCCACACTGCGATGGAAAGCGGAGCCAAAGTAGATCGCGGCAGGGGTTTTTCCTGCAAAAGCTTGCGGTGGGACTGCGGGGACGAATCGACGGATGTTGGGAATTCTGACCGGTTGCCTCGATAAACGCTTTTGGCTATACAAAATCCGCTAGGATAGGGATTGGTTTTTCTGCTTCAGTTGGTTCTGGATGCAATCGCATGGTGTCGATTTCACAGAACCCTGAGTTCTTTCTTTTGTATAGGCGAGGTGTTTTGATGTTGCATGCAAGGCAAATATCTTTGGCGTTGATGGGAATCGTTTTTTGTGCATCGACGGCGCACGTGACTTACGCGCAAGGGGGCGGTGGCGGCCGAGGCGGGGCAGGTGGCGCTCGCGGCCAGCAACAACGAATGCGTTTTGAACTGGCCACGTTGCCCGAAGTGCAAGCCGAACTGAAGCTGAACGACGAACAGAAAAAACTTGCGAGCGAACACCTCGCGAAACTACGCGAAAAGCAAGCGACCCTCGCACCGGGTGGTGGCGGTGGCGGCGGTGGTGGTGCGATGCAAGCCGCACGCGCCGAGATGCTCAAGATGGGTGCCGAGATGGACACTGCGTTCGCAGCCAAGTTAGACGATGCTCAGAAGTCGCGAATGAATGGGCTCATCGCTCAAGTCAACGGCGCTGCTGCGCTCATGGATGCATCGATCGCAAAAGAGTTGGAAATTACCGAAGCGCAAGCTGGCAAGCTAAAGGCTGCCAACGATGCAAACCAAACCGCTCGCCGCGAAGCCACGCAATCCGCACAAGACAAGAGTCCAGAAGAGAGAACCGCGGCAATGACGAAACTGACAGCCGAGCACAACAAGTCCCTCATGGCCCTGTTGACCGAAGCCCAAACGAAGAAATTAGAAACCCTCAAGGGTGCCCCGTTGACGATCGACATGGCTCCTTTGCGCCCCGCCCGTCGCGGGCAATAAGGTGCGCACAATCAGGCGTGCACATCCGATCGGATGAAGTATAATTTCGGACACGAGCAGCGTCTAATGCGCAGCTAACGCTTTGGGCGTTAGCTCGGTCGATGGCCTAAACTGCTCCGCCTGCCTTTTGGAATTGACCATTCTTCCACCCACCCAACCTCTCATTCATTATGACCCCCCAGCTCCCCTTGAAGCTATTCGCCCTCGGAATCGCTTGCTTGACTCTTCCTGTCGCGACAGCGGACGACAAAACGCTTGACACCTTTCGATCGCAACAAATAACCGATGTCTACTATTCTGAGGGAGCGGCGGCCGGGGATTTAAACAATGACGGCAAGGTGGACTTCGTTTACGGGCCCCACTGGTACGAAGGGCCTGGCTTTCAAATAAAACATGAGATCTATCCCGCCAAAGCTCAAAATCGCGAAGCTTACACGGACCACTTCTTCGCATGGGTCTACGATTTCGACGGGGACGGTTGGAACGACGTTTTTACCGTAGGGTTTCCCGGCACCCCCGCTTTTGTCTATCAAAATCCGGGCAATAGCAACGCGACGGACCTATGGAAAAAACACAAGGTTTTTGACTGGGTCTCCAACGAGTCGCCGCAATGGATCCAATTGGTCGGGGACGCTAGGCCCGAACTGGTCTGCTCTCGCGATGGATTCTTTGGATACGCCTCCGTGGACTGGTCGCGCCCGTTTGAGCCATGGGCGTTTACCGCAGTATCAGCGCAAGTCACCGATAAAAAATTCGGTCATGGTCTGGGCGTGGGCGATGTCAACGGCGACGGCAAATTGGATGTGATCCATGCCAAAGGCTGGTTGCAACAGCCGGCAGAAATCGCCGCAAGCAAACCGTGGCAAGCGCATGAGCAATCCTTTTCGAATGCATACGGCGGAGCGGAGATGTTCGCTTACGACGTCGATGGCGATGGGGATAACGATATCCTCACGAGCATCGCAGCCCACGACTTCGGATTGGCTTGGTTTGAACAAATTGTCGAAGCAGGTAATCGCACGTTCACGCGTCATAACATCCTGGGCTCCAAGGCTCAAGACAACCCTTATGGAGTTGTCTTTAGCGAACTGCATTCCGTCAACTTGGCCGATATCGACGGGGATGGGCTCAAGGATATCATTACCGGCAAAACCTATTATTCCCATCATAAAGGCAGCCCGATGTGGGATGCAGGCGCCGTGGTCTATTGGTTTAAATTGGTGAGAGGACCAAACGGAGTCGACTGGCTTCCCTTCAAAGCGGCCGACGATACGGGAATCGGCCGCCAAATCGGTCTGTTCGATCTCAACCAAGATGGCCTGATGGATATTACTGTCGGGGGCATGAAAGGGGCACATGCTCTGTTCCACCAACGCACGCAAGTCAACCCAGACGCATGGCTCGCGGCCCAGCCCGTACGCAAGGTTTCCGTCCGTGCGCCTTCAACCAACCCACGCCTTATCGAAGGCGAAAAGCTCAAAGTGCTGGCGGCGAGCGACGGCACCGCCAAGGAACAAGGCATGGGAGGGTTTGCAGCGGACCATTGGAGCAACGACTCGCAACTTTGGTGGACCGGTGGAAAGAAGGGCTCAACTCTCGATTTAGAATTGCCGGTCGCTGCCGATGGCAAGGTTGACCTGCAGATGGTGTTCACCAAAGCGCCCGACTACGGGATCGTTCAAGTCCTCGTGGATGGCAAAAAACTCGGCGAACCCATCGATTTGTATCATGCAAAGAGTGTCGTTTCGACCGGCGCTCTCCGGATCGGACAATGCGATCTCAAGGCAGGAACGCACCAGCTTCGGCTGGAGATTATTGGCAAGAACCCATCTGCTGTCCCCGGTTTTATGATCGGCCTGGATTGCGTCCAGTTAGGCGCCGATGCCGGCGAACTACCCAAATCGAAAGCGGGCAAATCGCTCAATCTAGATTTTGAAAAAGGGTCGCTAGAGGACTGGACTGCAACCGGGGATGCCTTTGCTGGCCAACCGATTCGCGGTGACGCCGTGTCTGCCCGTCGGCAGGACATGCGGAGCGAACATCAAGGAGAGTATTGGATCGGTACCTTTGAAAAGTCTGGCGACAAACCGACCGGCACGCTTACTTCCAGTCCTATCCTCGTCGACCAACCGTTCGCTTCTTACTTGGTCGGTGGAGGCAACGACGATACGATCCGAGTGGAATTGGTGGATTTGCAAAACAACAAAGTGTTCCACCGTGCGTCCGGACGGGTTACAGAAAACATGCGAACGGTGGTCGTCGACTTGACTGCTTACCTAGGCAAAGAGATTGCGGTAAGAGTGGTGGACGAAGGCAAAGCGGGGTGGGGACATATAAACTTCGATGGATTCCGTTTGCATACCACCCAACCAGGACCGATCGCAAAACCCGAAACGCCCACCATTTTGGACCAGTACCCCTTCGAAGGGCTAAACGCTGAGCAAGCAACCAAAGCGATGAAATTGCCAGACGGGTTTCGAGCCATCGTCGGAGCGAGCGAACCAGACGTCAAGCAGCCGATCGCGATGGCGATCGATGATCGCGGACGTGTTTGGATTGCAGAAGCCTACGAGTATCCTCGCCGCGCCGAGGAAGGCAAGGGTCGTGATCGCATCCTGATTTTCGAAGATACCGACGGCAATGGGTCTCTGGATAAACGCAAAGTGTTTGCGGAGGGCCTGAACCTCGTGAGCGGCCTCGAGGTGGGTTTCGGTGGGGCATGGGTAGGGGCGGCTCCCTATTTGATGTTCCTGGCAGATGCCGACGGAGACGATGTGGCAGATGGGTCGCCTCAGATTTTGTTGGACGGCTGGGGCTATCAAGACACGCACGA
>JANODW010000368.1:0-8108 GCA_031412875.1 Pirellula sp.
CAAAATAGAGAAAGGATTCTTACGTCTTGAAAACTTTGCATCTCTTTCCTTTGTTAAATTGCTAGCAACAGTTTCTTTCGGACTCCCTCAATTTTCAAACTGTCGAAACCGAGCGAGTTCTAGTAAACTCCTGTGGCCGAACGGTTGCGGGATCAGCCAAGACAATTGACGACCAGTGCCAAGAAGTCGAAAGACTTCGAAGTCGAAAGGCTAACGATAGAGTGCAGACAGCGTCCAAGGGTGGAAAAACATTTTACGACCGTTGGGGATGGCTCATCCTCATCGCTAGCTTGGCCTGCGTTCCATTCGCGTTTTATGGAGCGGGCAAGGCGATACAAAGCAACGTCAACAAAGTAGAGGATTGGCTGCCGAAGTCCTTCGCAGAGACGGGAGAACTGGCCTGGTTTCGGAAAAATTTCCCGTCCGACCAATTCATTCTTGTCAGTTGGGATGGTTGCAAGCTTGGGGAGCAGCCCGAACTGGGCGGCGAAGGGGACGATCCAAGAATTGCCAAGTTGGCTGCTTTGGTAGCCCCCGAAAAAGCGGACGCCAACGACACCGATGCTCTCGAAGCGATGAAGTACTTCAAAGGGGTACAGACCGGTCGGCAGTTGCTGGAGAGGTTGACCAAATCGGACACGCATCCGCTTTCCTACCAGGATGCGATCGATCGGCTCAAAGGATCACTATTAGGACCGGATGGTAGGCAAACCTGCGTGATCGTGTTTCTCGATCCTGAGACGACGGCCAAATTAAAACCGATCCTTGGCCATGGCCAAATGCGTATTTTTCGGCCCAACGTCCCACCGGGAATTTTGCGGCGATTGATAGCCGAGGTCGGAATCCCAGACGATCAGTTGCATTTGGGAGGTCCGCCGGTTGACAATATTTCGATCGATGAGGAGGGAGAGCGGACGCTGGTGCGTTTGGCCGGCCTCTCTGGTCTGATCGGAATCATGCTTGCATGGTGGTCGCTACGGAGCATGGTGCTGACGTTTATCGTCTTCAGTTGTTCGGTAACCAGTGCCGCTGCATCGCTAGCGATGATTTGGGCGACGGGCGAAACCGTGGATGCGATCGTTTTGTCAATGCCGTCGCTTGTGTATGTTCTCGCAATATCGGGAGCGGTGCATTTCATTAACTACTATCGCGATGCGGTCGAAACCGAAGGGCTGCACGGTTCCACGGAGCGAGCGGTGATTCATGCGCTCAAGCCCGCGATCCTTTGCTCGACCACCACGGCTTTGGGCCTGCTATCTCTGTGCGCCAGCGAGCTGACACCGATCCGCAAATTCGGGTTGTACGCAGCCTCGGGTGTGATGATTTTGATTGTGGTCTTGTTCTTGCTGCTGCCTGCTGCCCTGCACATTATCGGCTATGCCAAGCGATGGGTTGTCGACATGCAGCCGATGTTGAAGACATCGGGCAAAGGAGCGGTCCATCCCCAACGCCCTGACACGTTTATCGAACGAATCTGGGGGAGAGCGGCAAACTTTATCGTCCGGCATCACTTCGGTGTGGCCTTTTCCTGCATCGCGATTGTCGTTGCGGTAGGCTTTGGGCTAACGAAGACCAGGACGAGCATCGACCTGTTGGAGCTGTTTGATTCTCAAGCTCGTATCTTAAAGGACTACCGTTGGCTCGAAAAGAATTTGGGCATGTTGGTTCCCTTGGAAATCGTGATCCAGTTTGACAAAGACAGCATCGCCAGTTCCGGGGAAAACCGACCCGATGGCCAGGAAACCGACGAATCGAAGTTGGCCGAGGAGGGAACCCGTTTGACCTTCCTTGAGCGGATGGAAACGACCGTTCAGATACAGGACGTGATTCGCAACAAGTTCGGAGAGAACGGTTCGAAGATCGTTGGGAGGAGCATGTCGGCGGCAACGTTTGCGTCCAGTTTGCCAACCCAAGAAAAATCCAGCGTCAATTTCCTCAAGCGTCGCGCCTACAACAAGGCCTTGGAAAGCAAACGAGAAGAGTTGATGGGTGCAGGGTTCTTGAGGATCGATCCATCCACCGGTGCCGAGCTTTGGCGGATCAGCCTTCGCGTCGCAGCCTTTGAAGGAGTGGATTACGGCACATTTGTTCATGAGTTGCGAGATGCGGTGTCACCCATCATCGACGCTCACGGCGACCGCGTTCGCGTGCTTCGTCAAATCGCATCGTGGTCAGGCGACCCCAAGTTCACAGGAAAACGGGTTGTCATTTGGGACCCTGCCAAGAAGGCGGATTCCTCCGACGCACCGGACGCAGCCTCCACGCCCGAAGCGACCATGGCAAAGTTGCGATCGGACGAGATTGCAGCTTTGTTAAGCAAGGCACGGCTGAGCGTGCAGAGGCTGACGGCGGACCCTGCCTCCATGCCTGTCACGCAACTTCAAAAGCTGAGCGAATTCGACGCTGTTATTTTGTCCGGCGCGTTTTCCAATGCAGAGATTGGGACCTTGGGTGTGACTCTGGGCAAAGCGATCGATTTGCAAGCGGTCGACCCCAACGGCTCCAAAACCATGGTGTCGTCTGTCTACACGGGTGTGGTACCGATTGTTTACAAGGCCCAGCGAGCGCTGCTCCAGAGTCTAGTAGAAAGCACGATGTGGTCTTTTCTAACCATCACACCGTTGATGATGTTCGTATCGAGAAGCGTGCGAGCAGGTTTGGTTGCCATGATCCCCAACGTGCTTCCCATCTTTATCATTTTCGGAGCGATGGGATGGCTCAATATTCCAATCGATATCGGTTCGATGATGTCCGCCAGCATTGCGTTGGGGGTCGCCGTCGACGACACGATCCACTTCCTGTCGTGGTTCCGGGTCGACGTCAAACAGATAAAGAACCGCAAGGAAGCGATCATCGCTTCGTACAAACGATGCGCAACGCCTACGCTCCAGGCAGCTTGCATCAGCGGGCTCGGCCTGTCGGTATTCGCCTTTAGCACGTTTACGCCGACACAACGTTTCGGTTGGCTGATGCTTACGATTTTGGTCGCGGGGGTCGTTGCAGAACTGATCCTACTGCCCGCCATTTTGGCCGGACCGCTTGGCAAAGCGTTCGAACCAAAACTATCACGCCACAATACCGCCTCGAGATTCCTATTGATCATGCGCTACGAATTGCGTCGCCGATTCGACCGCAAATCTCGAAATGCTTCATCGGCAGTCGATGGGGAATTGCAAAGCGCAGCTTGATAGGTTTTCCATGGCAGACGATATTTTCGATCGGCTGATGACCGAACTGCATCAGCGAGTCGAGCGCTTACCCGAGGGCTCGTACACCACGAAATTGCTTCAAGGTGGCATCCCAAAAATGGGAAGCAAACTCCTAGAGGAATCCCATGAAGTGATTGAGGCGGCCGGCGAGACTGGCCAAGAAGGGGTGGAACACACCATTCGCGAGGCGTGTGATGTTCTCTTTCATTTGTGGGTGCTCTTGGCGAGTCGCGGCATAAGTGTAGACTCTTTACGCCATGAACTGGAACGGCGCGAGGGGGTCTCGGGGCTAGAAGAAAAACGCAGACGTGGCCTGGAGAATCCTTCGTGAGTGTCGCGCCCAATCATCTTCGCATCGGAATCCCAAGCAAGGGACGCCTGAGCGAACTGGCTACTGAACTTCTATTGCAAGCAGGGCTCAACTTCCGACGTCAAGACCGCTCGCTGTTCGCTCGCGTCAGCAGCATGCCGGTGGAGATCACGTTCCTTCGCACGGACGATATTCCCACGCTGTGCGCCGAGGGTGCTATCGACCTTGGAATCACCGGCAGCGATCTTGCACAAGAAGCCAACGCAGACGTCCAAGTCCGCATGAAACTAGGGGTCGGCCGATGCAAACTCGCCATCTGCGTACCGACGCTCTCCGATATCTCGCACCCCAGCCAGCTCGCAGGCAAACGGGTTGCAACCAGTTTCCCAAACACAACCGAACGGTTTCTTAAACAACATGATGCGCCGGTGCATCTAGTGAAACTCAATGGCTCAGTAGAAGTCATGATCTCCCTGGGTGTCGCCGATGCCATCGTCGACTTGGTCGAAACCGGAAGCACTTTGGCCGCGAACCAGTTGCGAATCTTGACCGAGATTGGTCAGTACGAGACGATATTGATTCAAAGCCCCGCATGCAGGGACCAAGCGACTGCGGATCGCATCGTCCGGCGTTTGGAAGGGGTGGTCATCGCCAGGGACTACTCGTTGCTCGAGTACAACATTCCCAAGACGAAACTGGCGGCGGCCGAAGCGGTCACGCCCGGTTTCACCTCTCCGACCGTTACCAACCTCGAGGATAGCGGCTGGTGCGCCGTTCGAGCCATGGTAAAGAGCAGCGAAGTAATCTCGATCATGGAGAAATTAGAAGCGCTGGGAGCGCTGGCCATTCTCGAGATGTCCATCAACAATTGCCGCCTATAATCACGTTCGCAAAACGTTCTCTCCTGCAAAGGTGTATCGCATGTTGACCAAGCATCCTTTGTTCTGGATCGGGTTGTTGTTGGCATCGCTGACCACCGTTCCGCTTCGAAGCGAACAATTGATGGTCGGAGTTGGGCAGCGGTTGATCACGCCGAATCCGCTGTTGCCCATTTCAGGCGGTATGGGACCGACCGCGCCTACCACCGAAAAGCGAGGCGAACTGACCGCTCGAGCGATCGTTTTGCGAAAGGGCCAGACGACCGTCGCACTGGTGGCGTTGGATCTGTTGGGATTCCCCTCGGTGCTATGCGATCGCGTTCGAGCGCAAACCCCTCGGATTCCATCGGCCAATATTTTAATAGGCTGCTCGCATACGCATAGCGCGCCGGACTGCTACGCGTTTCCCGATGGCAAGGGCGGGCATACAGGAGACTTGAAGTACATCGACCTCGTGTGCAAAAATGCCGCCGAAGCGATCAACGAGGCCATCGATAACCTTCAAGCCGCCCAGCTTAAGATTGGCACCGACGAGGCCAAGGGAAAAATTGCTTACAACTACTACGCTCCCGACCTTTACGATCGCAGGATGAGCGTCATCCAAGCCCTCAACGCCGATGGCAAAGCGATTGCCACGTTGGTGAATTACGCGATCCATCCCGAAGTGCTTGGATCGAGACTGGGCATCGTTAGTCCCGATTTGATCGGACCACTGCGAGAGCGACTGGAAGCGACCGACGGAGGGATGGCATTGTTTATGAACGGCGCACAAGGCGGAATGGTGACCGCCGACAATCGGCTCCTAGAACAACCCAAGGATTCCCTGCGAGGCTACTGGCAGGACGCCAGGACTTGGGAGGAATGCCAACGGATTGGAAACACCATGTCCGACGAAGCCGTTCGGATTGCCCGGTCCGCCACGATTCAACCCGACCCCTTGCTGCGTTGCGTTTCGGAAGACGTCACGTTCCCGGTGGACAACGAAATTCTCTGGATGGTGATCAAAGGTTCTCCGTTAAAATACCCTCACAACACGGATAGGAGCATCACAACCCGAATCAATTTTGTCGAATTAGGCAACGCCCAAATCCTGACGATCCCCGGCGAAGCTTTGCCCAATATTGGCTTTTATCTGAAACGAAAAATGCGTGGCGAACACAACTTGCTCTTCGGACTCACCAACGATGCGTTCGGCTATATTTTGACCAAAGTCGATTTCGCAAGCTTCCCGCGATACGACTACGTGAGCAAAACGTCGCTCCGCGAAATGACCGGCGAGATTCTGATCGAGCGCGCTTTGAAACTGATGGAACCGTGAGAAAGCGTCGTGTTCCTTGAGGACGACTAGCCAGCCCCACCGGCCAGTTCGGTCGCTCGCTGGACTCTAGAAATCGCGAGCATAAATGCGGCAGTTCTTAACGAGACCGATTGCGATGCCGATTGTTGCCAGACATTTTCAAACGCATCGCTGAGCGTTCGATCCAATTCCTGCCGAACACGGTCCAAGCTCCATCGATAGTGCTGTCGGTTTTGAACCCATTCAAAATAGCTCACCGTTACACCGCCCGCATTAGCTAGGATATCAGGCAAAATCATGATCCGCCGAGACGCCAACAATTCGTCCGCTTCCGGATCGACCGGTCCGTTGGCGGCTTCGATTATGGTCTTGGCCTTGACTTTGCTGGCGTTGTCTTTCGTGATGACGTCGCCCAAGGCCGCTGGAATGAGCAAGTCGCAATCGAGTTCGAGAAGGGCTTCGGCGGGTAGTTTTTCGCAGCCGGCATACCCCTCCAGCCGATTGTTGTTTTTAATCGCAAAGGTAAACATTTCGGGAATGTTCAGACCTTTCGCATTGAAATACGTTCCGCTGACATCGCTGACCGCGATGATTGGAAAGGTGGATTCGAACAAGAACTTCGAGGCGTGCGATCCCACATTGCCGAAGCCTTGGATGGCGGTTCGGCAATTCTCTGGGCCCACATTGATCCGCTTCAAAAATTTCACCGCCAACAACCCCACCCCTCGCCCGGTGGCTTCTTCGCGTCCTTTCGCGCCGTACTCTTCGACCGGCTTGCCTGTGATGACCGCGGGATTGAAACCGTGGTACTTTTCCCATTGGTTGCGAAACCATGACATGACTTCGTGATTCGTCCCCATATCGGGCGCTGGGATATCGCTGTCGGGACCGACGATCTCATGGATCTGGTCGACGAAAACTCGGGTCATTCGTTCCAACTCTTTTTTCGATAGGGTCTTGGGATCGATTCCAATGCCCCCTTTGGCGCCGCCGTAGGGCAGATCTACAACGGCCGTCTTCCATGTCATCAACGATGCCAACGCACGGACTTCATCCAGATCGACCGCGGGATGGTATCGCAATCCTCCCTTCATTGGGCCACGCGAGTTGTCGTGCTGAACGCGGTACCCTAATACCGTCTCAACGTCGCCATTGTCTCGCTCAAAGGCAACTTGGACAGTAACCTCGCGCTTCGGAGTAACCAGCAGCTTCCGCATCCATTGAGGCGTTTTCAATTGGTCGGCGGCTTGATTGAAATAGAGGGTGGTGGATTCGCTTGGTCGCATTTTTTTCGGTCTGAGGTAGAAATTGAAACCAAACTGCCGAGCAAAATGTTCGGCAGATCGCACCCTATTGTAAACCAAAGTGAAGCGTTGCGACGGGCTGAGAACACCCCGTCCCGTTCCGGCCCGCAGCGACTGGCTAAAGCGGCCAGCGTCGGGCGGAAACGGCACGCAACCAAAACGTTTTTGAAAAAAAATCAGATTTCTTCGCCTGCTTAGGCTTAAACTAGACACTAGTAAAGGACGCCCATCATTTTCCAAGTTGCGGTCACTCCGTTGTGAGAATCCCATGGAACAGCCTTTCCCAAAACCAACGGAACCCAGTGGACCGATCCAGCCATGGACAACCATGGACCAGGAATTCCGTTTGCTTCCCGATGCGGAGTTGCTTGCGCTGTACCGGCTTTCGCAGTCTTCTCATGCGCTGACGGAAATTGTTCGCCGGCATTCGCCCTTGGTCGCATCGGTCATTCGTAGGTTGATATCGAACTCGCAGGATGCCGAGGATGCATACCAAGCCACCTTTTTGGCAATGGTTTTGTCTGTCAAAAAGATCCGCAAGCCTAACTCATTGGCAGCTTGGCTTTATGGAGTTGCCTATCGATCGGCAAAGCGGGTGCGAAGTCTGCGAAGGAAAGCCAACCAACGGTTTGCCCTCCAGTCTGCGGTGGGAGTCGATTTGGATGCGTCGGATGCGACTTCGGAAGAACCACTCGCCATCATCGCGAGAGAGTTCCAACTCGAAGCGATGGACGAAGAACTATCGCGACTGCCCAGCAGCCTGCGCGAAGCCCTCGTCGAACATTATTTAAGCGGCAACAGCGTCCCTGAAATCGCACAGTGCTTGAACCTCAGTGTGACGGCCGTCGAAAGTCGGCTCAAACGCGGACGCAAAGCACTGCGCACCAGGCTGGCCATGCGCGGCGTTAGCTTGACCGTGGTTGCAGCCGCTTGCCTGCGATTCCAACAGGATGTGATGGCTTCTACGGCCATGCCATGGACCAACAGGTTCATGGAATGGATCGGCAATCCAGCAATGGGGTGCCCAAACCTCGAATCTCTTCTCGAAACCAAAACGATCAACACGCAACTCTTCAAACTCGTCCAAGGAGAACTCATTGTGAAACCATT